>JALYYH010000131.1 GCA_030946665.1 Gemmatimonadota bacterium | reverse complement strand
ACCCGAGCGGCCGCCGTCTCGCAAAACTCACAATTCTCGCGCTCGGCGTCGTTTACGGGGACATCGGCACCAGCCCCCTCTACGCGCTCCGGGAGTGTTTCAAGCCAGAACACGGGCTGACTCCTCTGCCGGGCAACGTCTACGGCGTCCTCTCGCTGATCGTCTGGTCGCTGATCATCATCGTCAGCATCAAGTACATCGTGTTCATCATGCGAGCCGACAACAATGGCGAGGGCGGCATCCTCGCCCTGCTCGCGCTGATCCTTCAGAAGCAGCGACGGGACGCAGATACGTTCCGGCGCAAGGCGATCGTCGCCCTGGGGCTCATCGGCGCCGCCCTACTTTATGGCGATGGGGTAATAACTCCCGCGATATCGGTGTTGAGCGCGGTGGAGGGTCTCGAGGTCGTAGCGCCGTCGTCGCAGGGTCTCGTCATTCCGATCACTATTGGGATTCTGTTGCTGCTCTTCTTCTACCAGAACAAGGGGACGGCGAAGGTTGGGCGGATATTCGGGCCCGTCATGGTGATCTGGTTCCTGACCATCGGCATACTCGGCATCCGCGAGATCAAGCTGGCGCCGCAGATTCTGCAGGCGCTGAATCCCTTGTACGGCCTCAGGTTCTTCACCGAACACGGCGCCTCCGGTTTCGTCCTGCTCGGTGCGGTCGTGCTGGCGGTGACAGGCGCGGAAGCGCTGTACGCGGACATGGGTCATTTCGGCAAGCGTCCCATTCGCCTCGCGTGGTCGGCGCTCGTGCTGCCTTGCCTGCTTGCCAATTATTTCGGGCAGGGCGCGCTCATCCTTCGCGACCCGGGTGCGGCGGTAAATCCTTTCTACCTGCTGGCGCCAAGGGCGGCGTTGTATCCGATGATTGCTTTGGCGACGATCGCGGCGATCATCGCGTCACAGGCGCTGATTTCGGGGGCGTTCTCGCTCACCCAGCAGGCAGTGCAGCTTGGGTACAGTCCCCGCGTTCAGATTATTCACACTTCCCAGCAGGACGCCGGGCAGATATTCGTGCCCGAAGTGAATCGGGCGCTGGCGCTGGGCTGCGTTGTCGTTGTCCTCTACTTCCGCTCCTCGAGCGCCCTCGGCGCCGCATATGGTATCGCCGTCACGGGGACGATGGCCATCACCACCGTTCTGTTCTACGTATTGGCGCGGTCGCACTGGCAATGGAGCATCTGGCGTGCGGGAGCGCTCACCGCGTTTTTCCTGATCATCGATCTCGCCTTCTTCGGCGCCAACCTGCTCAAGATCCTTCAGGGTGGCTGGGTTCCCCTCGCGATCGGACTCGGAATCTTCGTCCTGATGACGACGTGGCACCGTGGAAGACTGATTGTACGCAGTTTGCTCGTCGACGCATCCATTCCGCTCGACGCGCTGCTCAAGGACCTTGGAGACGAGAATCCCGATAAGCGCTTCAAGCCGGTACGCGTCCCGGGCACGGCGGTGTTCCTGACTTCAGAGTCGAAGGATGCGCCGCTCGTGCTGTTGCACCATCTGAAGCACAACAAGGTCCTGCACGAAAACGTCGTGCTTCTTTCGATACTGGTGGCACAGGTTCCCGAAGTCCCGGTTACAGAGCGCGTCGAAGTGACGTGCTTCCCGCACAACTTCGGCCGCGTCAAGGCGAAGTATGGCTTTATGCAAACGCCCAATGTCCCGGAAGTGCTGGCACTGGCCACCGAGCGCGGCATCATCGCGAAGCCAACTGAGACCACCTATTACCTTGGACGCGAAAATCTCATCCCTACGGGAAACAAGGCGCTTGCCGGCTGGCGGAAGCACCTTTTTATTTTCATGCAGCGAAACGCGCGACCGGCAACCGAGTTTTTTGGAATTCCACCCAACCGAGTGGTAGAGCTCGGGGCGCAGATGGAGTTCTAGTAAGCCGGAGCGGCGGAAAGACGGCAGGGGTGCGGCGCAGCTCTTCACTCGATTTCCCGTCGCCGCAGCTTCTCGATGTCGCGTCGATCTTTCTTGGTGGGCCGTCCGCGCTCGTAACCGGGAACGGACTGCGCGACCTTCACCTGCAGCTGCATTGCTTCACGCGCTTTTCGGCCGGCAGCGCTCTCTTCGTACAGAGTCGCCGCTACTGAAGCCGGTCCCCGGCGCTCCGAGAGCGCGCGGACCGTGACGATGTAGTGATAAGGACCCAGGCGTATTCGCAGCGAGTCCCCGATCTGGAGCTGTTTCGCGCGCTTGGCGCGCTCCCCGTTTAATTCGACCTTGCCCGTCTCCACGGCATCGGCGGCCAGGGAGCGCGTCTTGAAGAAACGTGCCGCCCACAGCCATTTATCGAGTCGGATCCTGACTTCGTTCTCTGCGATCATCCCAGTCGTTGCCCTTGCCGATGGTTCGGAGTCATGAAGATACGAGAGATCCTTCCGTCGCGGGGTGCAGCGTGGCCGAAGACAATTGGGCAAGCCAGCTGAAGAAACTGGAGCGGGAGTTCGATGGACTTCCGCCCGTGCCATCGCCTGCAGTGCAAAAAATGCAGAGCGAAGCGGAGCGTCGCGCCAAGGAGAAAGCGCAACAGCGCACCGCAATGATTGGTGCGAGCGCGCGCCTGGTTCTGGTGTTCGCGCTTGGTGCGGCAATCTTCATGTGGCCCTACTCCCGCGAGTGCGGCTGGGGATGGCTCGGCTACGTAGGTGTCGAAGGCGTGATCGCAGCAGGCGGAATATGGGTGGCGTTCACGACGTGGCGGGCGCGCCTCGCGAAGATGCACGTGTTCTCGCTCCTGATCGTTCTGACCGGATTGTTGCTGATCGCGGCAGAGGTACTTCCGCGCATCGGATACGCGGCGATCGATCCAAGAAATCCTCCCCGATTCCGGTGCGCAGAATCTCCACCGACGAACGCGCCGCCAGCGACGACAATGCTGGATCAGCGCGTTCAATTCGCGACTCAGTCATTGGGGAGTCGCTGGCAGGAGAGCAGCAGCGAGCTCGTTAGACAACTCCGTCCGCAGCAAGCTGCTTTAGCGCAGACTGTGCGTCGCGAATTGCGTTTTCAGCGAGACTCCGGATCACATCTGCGCCTAAAGGTTGTATCACTCCCTCAGCAGCCCCCTCGCCTTTCATCACCCGACGGAGCCGCACCGGCGAAGTAGTTCTGAATCCCACCGGGCCACGCAGCCGAATGGCAGCTCGCGGGACGCTCTGTAGACGGCGGACGCGGTCGCGGATCAGCGGCTCGACGCGATCGCGAAAGATCTGCATGTCCGGACCCATCATCATGCCGCCCTCCGGCCCGCCGAACTCCATCATCCCATCGCCGCCCGGAAAGCCGAAATGGAAGTGATCGCCGCCGAGCCGCATGACATCGGTCGCTTTTCCAGCGACCACCTGAACGTCGCGAACTCGTCCGCCCGAATAGACGCGCAGACTGACGCGAGTTCCGGGGGTGAGCTTATGGACCTCGCGACTAAGGCGGTGCGACGCCAGCCCGTTGGAGTACGAATCGTCGATGTCTGCGGCCGGTGTGCGGAGATCCACGCCGTTGATCGCCGCGATGCGGTCCCCCTCGACTATGCCAGCATTCTCAGCGGGACCTTTGGGCGTAACGCCATCAACGAACACGCCGAGCGTATCGCGACGCGTACCCGTGGCACGCAGCTGGAGACCAAGCGCGGCGCGCTTCTCCATCGCGGAATCCATTCGCATGAAGATCCTGTTGCCGAACGCCGAGTCTCCCGGCATCCGGCCGCGGTACACGCGACATTCGACGTTCCCGTCCGAGAATTTCGTGCACGAAGAGTCCGGACGTCCGGCAACGCCTTGTGCATCGAGTGTTGCCGCAGCTGATACCCCCGCTGCCGTGAAAAGAAGCAGTAGTGCCTTCATCGTATCTCCTTGTTGGTTCTGTGTCATATGACATCGAGCCGCATTCAAGGGTTGCCGGTGCAAAACGCAACCGCTCCGGCGATATTGGAGTATGTCCATGACGCTCGAGCCCCCGAAAACACAGCCCGATAGTCCGGAAATCGATTTTCACTCCTTCGAGCACCACTGGCAGGATGAAGCGGATGCGGCGTACCTGTACCGGCTTCTCGCGGCAGCCGAGCCCGACCCGAAGAAGAAAGACATCTATTCGAGGCTCGCGGACGTTGAAGATCGCCACGTAGTAGTCTGGCGCGATCTCCTCGCGGCACACGGACACCCGCCGGCCAAGTTCCGACCGAGTGGCCGCGCAAGATTACTCGCCACGCTCGGCCGCTGGTTCGGTCCGGGCTTCCTCCTGCCGATGCTGCTCGAGGAAGAAGGACGCGAGGTCAAGGGATATCTCGACATGCATCGCGAGACCCCGCGCGGCGCACCGGGTGGCCCCGAGGCGCTGATTCTGGCGCGTGAATCCGCGGATCACGCGATGACGCTGGGGCAGATCGCCGGAAAAGGCGGCGAGCCGTGGCACAGGACGGCATCGGGGGGATTTCTCCGCAACGTCGTGTACGGATTCAATGATGGACTGACCGCAAACTTTGGTTTGGTGGCGGGAGTGATTGGCGCAGCGACTGTAAATCAGCACCAGGCTGTGGTTGTCGCGGGGATGGCGGGGCTCATTGCCGACGCGCTCTCGATGGGCTCCAGCGGATATCTCGCCAGCAAGAGCGAGCGAGAGGTCTACGAGTACGAGATCTCGATGGAGAAGACCGAAGTCGAGCTCATGCCGGAGATCGAGCGCGACGAGCTGGCCATCATCTACGAAGCGAAGGGTATGGATCGCAACTCGGCCCACAACCTCGCAACCCAGATCATGGGCGATCCGCACCAGATGCTGAAGGAGCAGGTGCAGGAGGAGCTCAAGATCGGCGACTTCGTCATGTCGCCGTTCCGCGAGGGATGGGTCACCGGCCTCGCGACTGCGTTCGGGGCCGCGATACCGGTATTCCCATTCCTCATCTGGCAGGGCACGACTGCGATCGTCATCTCGTTCACAGTCGCGATGCTCTCGCACTTTCTCGTCGGCGCCGCGAGGTCTGTATTCACTGGCCGCGGAGTCTTCCGCTCCGGCTTTGACATGTTCGTTGTCGGCGTCGGCGTCGCCGCAGTCGGGTATTTCGTCGGAGGCTGGGTCGGGCGAAGGATCTAACTGCTCAAGCCCCTGCGATCTCGCAAGTCGGAATTTGTCTGACTCTTCAAGGGTTGATGCAACGATGCGTGTCATGTCACGCAAATAAATTCTTGACGAGATCGCCAAAGGTCATATGTTTCTGTGCCCTTTTTGGGCACCTCTCCTCGGTGATCTCCCTGCGCGCTGTGCAGGGTCCATCATAGATAAATAGCGCTACTTGAGCTTTGCCCGTGACTTTTGGTCTACGGGTATGCCGGATTATTTCCGGCACCACAGTCCCACCCGGGGAGATGGCACAATGAAAAGATGGGCACCATTCGCCGTTGCGGCGCTTACGGTTACGGCCTGCCAGGACGCATCTGGGCCTGGATCCACGTTGCAGCCAGTTGCACACAACGTCGTCAGCGCCGCGAAGGCGCCAATCCCGGGTAGCTACATCATCAAGTTCCGGGATGACCTGAATGATCAGGACGTTGATAATTCCGCGCGTAGTCTGGTGAAGCTTCACAGTGGCGCGCTGAGGCACCTTTACAAATCGGCGCTTAAGGGGTTTGCCGTACGGAATCTTTCGGCCGCGGCCGCGGCAGCGCTTGCGAACGATCCCCGTGTCGAGTTAATCGAGCCAGATCAGGTGATGACGATCAGCACCACGCAGTCGGGGGCGACCTGGGGCTTGGATCGCGTCGACCAGCGAGCCCTGAAGCTCGACGGATTTTACACCTACAACACGGAAGGCGCCGGCGTCACGGTCTACATCATCGATACCGGAATCAATTTTAGCCATCCCGATCTGGAAGGCCGTGCCGTCAAGGGAATTGACGAAGTCACTACGGGCGGAACTGCCGAAGACTGCAATGGTCACGGCACCCATGTTTCGGGCACGGTCGGTGGAAAACTTTACGGAATCGCGAAGAAAGTCAGTTTGATCGGGGTTCGCGTTCTCGATTGCGGCGGCTCTGGCACCACGTCCGGCGTCATTGCTGGGATCGACTGGGTCACCGCGCGGCAAAACTGCACACCTCCGTCCGGAACTCCGGTCGGAATAAATTGCGGAAATCCAGCGGCAGCGAACATGAGCCTTGGCGGCAGTAAAGATGTGCTACTCAACCAGGCGGTCGCGAAATCGGTCGGGGTGGGTGTCACCTATGCGGTAGCCGCTGGAAATAGCAGTGCCGATGCATGCAGCAGCTCGCCGTCGAGCGAGCCAACGGCAATCACCGTCGGAGCAACCGATATCAATGACGGATTCGCCTCCTTTTCGAACCGGGGAAGCTGCGTCGACATAAACGCGCCGGGTGTGAACATCACCTCGGATTGGCTCTCCGGCGGGACCAATACCATCAGTGGAACGTCGATGGCCTCACCACACGTAGCTGGTGCAGCGGCGCTTTACCTTTCCGTAAACCGTGGCGCGAGCCCCGCTGCGGTCGCTTCTGCATTGACCACGAATGCGAGCCCGTTTCCCGCCGCACCGACTGGGACGGCCAAGCTTCTTCTCTATACGGCGTTCATAGCCAGCGCGCCTCCGACGACTGCGCCGCCAGCCCCCGCTCTCAGCTCACCGACGAACGGTGCCATTGGCGTTTCCACCAGCCCGACCTTGTCGTGGAATGCGTCGAACACTGCCAGCTCGTACACTGTTCAGGTGTCGACAGACGCCGCCTTCGGAACTTTCGCCTACAACGTGTCCGGGATCGCTGGCACGTCGACGAGAGTCGCCCCGGCCCTCTCGTATGCCACCGTTTACTACTGGCGCGCAACTGCCACCAACTCGGTGGGGACATCACCGGCGTCAGCGGTATTCAGCTTTACAACGGCCAACGCGCCGCCCCCACCGCCACCACCCCCAGCTGCTCCAGGCGTGCCGGTCTTGAGCGCTCCGGCCAACGGTGTGACCGGGGTTGCCGTACCGGTCACCCTCTCGTGGACCGCCGATCCGGCGGGTGGGACTCCGGCCTCGTACACAGTCCAGGTGTCCACGAGCTCCAATTTCACGACGCTGTTCCTCACTCGAAGCGTTACCGCCAACTCGACCAGCGTCACAGGTCTGGCCGCGAACACGGTTTACTATTGGAGAGTAAACGCCACGAACACAACCGGAACGAGCTCATTCTCCGGAGCTCGAAACTTCAGAACGGCTACCGCTCCAGCGGCCTGCACCGACGGAGACTGTCAGAACTAAGCAGCTGATTTGGTTCCAGACAATCGAAATACCCAGCGCCAGATTACCGGTGCTGGGTATTTTGCTGTTCACCCAACTCGCTGAGAAATAAGTGCCGGGTCGACCGTTCGTTCTCGCCGAAGCCAACTGGAAGTCCGTCAGGACCGTTGGCCACGAAGTCGCGATTCTCCCCTGGGGCGCGACCGAGCCGCACAACTTTCACCTCCCCTACGCCACCGACAACTACGAGACCGGCGCGATCGCCGAGCGGGCGGCGGAGATCGCGTGGAATCAGGGTGCAAAGGTTGTTGTGCTGCCGACCGTCCCCTTCGGCGTGAACACCGGACAGCTCGATCTCAAGCTCGCGCTGAACATGAATCCAAGCACCCAGCTCGCGCTACTCACCGATCTCGGGTCGGCGATCTCGAATCAGGGTGTGAGAAAGTTGCTGATTCTGAATGGGCACGGGGGAAATGATTTCCGGCAAATGATTCGCGAGCTGCAGCCGCGCCTCGACCTTTTTATCTGCACGATCAACTGGTGGACGTGCCTGAGCGGCAAGGACTATTTCGACGAGCCGGGCGACCACGCTGGTGAAATGGAGACGAGCGTGATGATGGCGCTCCACCCCGACCTTTTGCTCCCGTTATCCGAAGCGGGTCCCGGCAAGGCAAGAAAGTTTCGCATCGCCGGACTGCGCGATGGCTGGGCGTGGGCGCCCCGGCAATGGTCGAAAGTCAGCGACGACACCGGTACGGGAAGTCCTGCCAGGTCCACAGCGGAGAAGGGCGAGAAGTTTCTGAGCGCGGTATCCGTAAGGATCGGGGGATTTCTCGTCGAGCTGGCGAGATCTGACCCCAACAACATGTACGAGTAGCAGAACATGTCCGAGCGGGTGTCAGGAATCAGGCGACGATGTTGAGCAGACGGCCCGGAACGAAGATGATCTTCTTCGGCTTGCCTCCCACGAACTTCGCTATCGTCGGCTCGCCAAGCGCGGCCACGACTGCGGCTTCCTCGGTGATGTCGCGCGGCACCACGAGCTTGGAGCGCACCTTGCCGTTCACCTGAACCACCAGCTCGATGGAGTCTTCCGCCGCCAGTGCAGGATCGAAGCTCGGCCACGCTGAATCGAAGACGCTTCCGGCTCCGCCTGTCTGCTCCCACAACTCTTCGGCGATGTGCGGTGCGAACGGCGACACCAACGGGATCAGAGGCACTATCTCGTCCCGATGCGGCGTACGCTCGCCTTTCCGCAGCACGTTCATGTATTCCATCATCGCCGCGACAGCGGTGTTGTAGCTGAGTCGCGAGACGTCTTCGCCAACCTTGCGAATGGTCTGGTGAAGCTTGCGTATGACTGCGTGGTCGGGCTCGCCTTCGGTCGCCATGGTCTGGACCGACGCGAACAGTCGGTCCAGAAAGCGGCGGGTGCCCGAGATGCTCTGATCCCGGAAGTCTCCGCCTTGCTCGTACGGCCCGAGGAACATGAGATACGTGCGGAAGGCGTCGGCTCCCCAGCGCTCGATGTACTCGTCGGGGTTCACGATGTTACCCTGCGTCTTGGACATCTTCGCGCCTTCGCGGATGATGTGGCCGTGAGCACGAAACCGGGTAAACGGCTCCTCGAACTCCAGCATCCGCGCGTCGTGGAGTACCATTGTGATGAATCGCGAATAGAGCAGGTGCAGAACCGCGTGCTCGTTGCCCCCGATGTATGAATTCACGGGCAGCCACTTTCTCGTGACCGACTTCTCGAACGGCACATCGTCGTGGCCAACGCTGGGATAGCGCAGGAAATACCAGGCGCTGTCCAGGAACGTGTCGGACACATCGGTCTCGCGCCGACCGGTCTTCCCGCACTTCGG
>JALYYH010000103.1 GCA_030946665.1 Gemmatimonadota bacterium | reverse complement strand
GGCGCCTTGACCGTGGTGCTGCGATACGCCTTCTCGGCAGTCGCCAGTCGCGAGTTCGCATCCTCGAGCGCGGCCTGCGCCGAGATCGCCGCCCGACGCGACTGCTCGATGTCGCGTTCGGCAATCGCGCCAGCGGCGAGAAGCTTCTGATTTCTCGCCAGATCGTGTGCGGCTACGTCAGCCACATTGCGCGCGGCAACCTGTCCCGCTCGAGCAGACGTGTACGCGTCCTGGATTCCGCTGGCATCGATCCGTGCCAGCACCGCCCCCGCGTTAACGGCCTGACCCTGGTCGGCATAGGTCTGCAGCACGCTGCCAGAGACCTGCGATCGAATCGCTGCATCCCGCTCCGGCTCCAGCGTCCCGGAGATTGAAGGTCCGGTCATGATCGACCCGTTCGCCGCGACGGCGATATTCTCCGCGCCGACGACCATGGTCTGCGATTTTGTCGTCTCCGCGGCCGATGCGTTGTCGCGCTTGCCGCAGGCGGTGGTGGCAATGATGGCCGAAAAGCCAAGAACAACTGCGGCGCGTTTTCTCAGGGCGGTGTGATTTATGTTCGTCATATGGTTTGTCTTCTGCACTGTCACTGTGGTGGGATGCCGGACGCCTGCTGCCCTTGCGCCTGCGTTTGCGCGGCCTGGGTTGGCTGACTGCTCGGTTGCGATTGCTGCTGTTGCGTGACCGCCTGAGTCTGTGATGGCGCGGCGCCGGTAGTCTGAAGCGGGAGATCAGGAAGAAGTGACAGCCTCACTCGTGCCACTTGTAGATTCCGCGCGGCGAGAGCACGATTTGCGACCGCCTGCTCCAGCAGAATACGCGCATCGTTGAGCTCGATCTGCGTGGAGATCCCTTCCTTGTAGCGAACGGCGGCGATCGAGTATGCCCGGCGTGCCTGGTCAGCCGTACCGAGACTCGCCAGCCACGCCGCGCGTGCCTGAAAGAGATTGTTGAGCGTGACGCGTGAATCGAGCGCGGCGAACTCCCGTAGCTGATCGTACCGCGCCTGAGCCTCTCTGACGTTCGCCTCGGCCACCATTTGCTCTCCTTTGATGCGCCCGCCGGTAAACAGCGGGAACTGAGACGCAAGTCCGACTGTCCAGTTGGTCCGGAAATCTCCGGACTGTGGAAAGCTCGCCGTCGGGAAGGCGACCTTTCCGTATTGCGACGTCAACGCCAGTGTCGGGAAGCGCTGCGCCCTGGTGATTTTGAGAAGACCACGTTGGGCGTCTATGGATGCGGCTGCTTCACGAACGGTGGCCCTGTCGGCGGCGGACGTGTCGGCGGCACCGGCTGCTTCGAGTGCCAGATTTATCGCTGCGGGATCGTCGACCGCGGTAGTGAGCTGCACCGGAGCATCCAACGGCATGTTCACCAGCTGCTTGAGGCGTAGGTACGCGACTTCGCGATCGCTCTGGCGCTGGATCACGATCGGACGCTGATTGGCGCTCGACACTTGAGCGCGCAGCAGCTCGAATTCGGACACGTTGCCGACATTCCGCGCCAGTTGGGTCTGCCTCAGCACATTCTCGGTTTGTACCGCCGAGGATTCAGCGAGGGCGACCAGGCGGTCGGCAAGCGTCGCATCATAATACGCCTGCGTCACGTCGAGGCGAATCTGCGCCCGCTGGGCGGCGAGCTCGATCTCGGCGGCGCGGCGTCCCGAGTTGGCGATCGCATTTTGTGCCTGGATCCTCCCGCCCGCGAACAGATTCTGCGAGAGGGAAAGACCGAGGTTGTACTGATTCTTCGCGCCGAATCCGAGGCTTCCGAACGATGAGAACGGATTGGATCCGAGGGCGCAGCGGGATGCGTCCTCGAGTCCAGTGAGTCGCTCGGTGGTCGTGGCGGTTGGACCGAGAAGGTACTGATCGCAAGGAGCTGGCGGCGCCTTCGGTTTTGTGGTGTCGATTGCCGGTGCCCCACCCGCACTCGAGAACTGGGACGCCAAGGTGCGCGTATAGCTCGCCGAGCCGTTGAGCTGCGGATAACGCTGGCTTCGCGCCTGGTACTGCTGCCCTTCAGCGCGTTGCACACCCGCGCGGGCGATGCGGATCGCCTCGCTCTGTGATTCCGCGGTACGTACCGCTTCGTCGAGGGTGAGGGGGCTGGTTTGAGCCAACGTTGTTTGGGTGGGGAGTGTCGGGGTCTGCGCCCGTACCGTTACGGGAACGAGGAGGCGCAGGAAACCGAAGACAATCGCTATGGGTCTGCCGGCAACGAGGGCGCGGCGTAAAGATTTTCTGGAAGACACTTTTCTGGCTGAAAGTTGTTTGGTGCGTTTCGTCTGCTTGTTCGTCGTTCGGCGGGTGCCGTTTTCGACACCAAGGGCGCGCAATAACAGTCGGGTGTACATCTGGGCGGCCTTGGCTTCGGGCTGTGGGTAGACATCCGGCATCATCTGGCGACCCATCGCGTCGGCGAAGATCGCCCCCATCAGCATGGCCGCGGCGGACTTGGGGTCGAACTTTTCAGTTGTTCTGCCCTGCCGCTTCAGCGCGGTCAGGTAGTGACAAAGGTCCATCGAAGCCTGTCTCGGCACGTAGCTGGCGCTTTCACACATTTCGGGTCGTTCTTCCATCTCGCTCATTGTCTTACGGATGATCGAGCTCCGAAGTCTCAAATGCTGGATAAAGGACTCGCTCCAGGT
>JALYYH010000083.1 GCA_030946665.1 Gemmatimonadota bacterium | reverse complement strand
CGCGATACCCGATCTCCTCCTGGGTAGTGGCGACGGCGACTACCTTCGCCGATCCGGGCTTCGCCGCATACCGGCGCAACGCCTCCAGCACGACGAAGGCTCCGATCCGGTCGTCGATCGACCTCGATACGATCCTGTCATTTGGAAACTCCATCGTGCGCGAATCGATGACACCCGCGTCTCCGACCGATAGCCTCTCCTCCGCCTCCTTCTTGGACTTCGCTCCAAAGTCGACCCAGAGGTCGACGAACTTCGCGGCCTTCTCGCGCTCCTCCGGCTTGATGAGATGGATCGGCTTCTTGCCGACGACCCCAAATACATCTCCCTTCCGCCCAATGAACCGCAGGCGCTGGCCGATGAGCACCTGCGGATCCCATCCGCCAATGGGCTGGATGTAGCCATAACCCTGATCATCGATGTAGCTGATGATCACACCGATCTCGTCGATGTGGCCGGCGAGCATGATCGTTGGACTGCCACCGCCATTCACTTCGGCCAGACTGTTGCCGGCGACATCGCCGGTGACAGTGGCGAATTGTTTTGCCTGTTCGCGCCACACCTTTGCCGGCGCGGACTCAAAGCCCGATGGACCAGGTGTGTCGAGGAGCTTCTTGAGGAAGCCCAGAGATTCGGGAGAGATCATCAGGTGTTAGGGTTGATATCGAAGGACCCCGAATATAGCACTCCTCCCGAGATGGACGCAGCGTATATGCGCGAACGACTCTTGCAACTCGAACGCATCAGGTCATTGTCCCGATCTCCAACTACATGAAAACAAAGCTCACTCACGTCCTGGTTTCCGCTCTCCTGGCGGTACCGGGCCCGGCAGGAATGTTGGCGCAGAGCGCAGTTACTTCCGCGCCGCTCAGCGGCGTCCGGTACGAAGTGACATTCACTCGCGCGAACGGCGAGCGTCGTCGCGTGTCGTCGGCCATGACGTTTACGGTGGGAGGAAGCGCGCCAGTCATTCTTTCCCTTCCCGCCTGGACACCGGGCGCCTACGAGATGGACAACTTCGCGCGCAACATATCGAGCTTCACGGCGGAAGAGACCGGAATTCTACTGAGCTGGGACAAGCTCGACCCCGATACCTGGCGCGTTCGGCCCACTGGCCCGGGCGAGGTCAGCGTCCGATTCGAATATCTCTCCGACAGCCTCGACAACGCCAACACCTGGGCGCGTCCGGATTTCCTCCTCTTCAATGGCACCAACCTCTTTTTTTATCCGGAAGGGCGAGGTTTCGATTTCCCCGCCGCGGTAACCGTGAACACCGAGGCGGGATGGAAGATCGTCACCGGAATGACTCGAACCGGCGCGCGCACCTTCGCTGCATCGAACTATCACGACCTGGTCGACATGCCTTTCTTCGTCGGCCGGTTCGACGTCGACAGCAGCCAGATCTCCGGGACCTGGGTGCGTTATGCTACCTATCCTTCTGGAAGCGTCACCGGCGGCTCCCGGGTCGCCATGTGGGAAGCGCTCAGGCGGGTCATTCCCGCCGAGGCGAAGGTGTTCGGTGAAGTGCCCTGGACCACCTATACGGTGATGCAGATTGCCGACCCGTCCTACAGCGGCGGCTCCGGGCTCGAGCACCAGAATTCCCACGTCGATGTGGTGAACCCCGACATGCTGGGCACTCCCGGACTGCCGTCACTCTACGCGCATGAGATCTTCCACGCCTGGAACGTCAAGCGCCTCCGGCCGAGCGAGCTGTGGCCGTACAGGTACGATCAGGCGCAGCCCACGCCGTTGTTGTGGATCAGCGAAAGGATCACCGACTACTACGCTGATCTGGCGGAGGTGCGCGGCGGCATCGTGGATGCGAACGGGTTCTACCTCCAGACCTTCGACAAGATTTCGCAGGTGGATGCACTGCCGCCGACCGCGCTCGAGGACGCATCGCTGTCGACGTGGATCCATCCACGGGACGGAACGGAGTACATCTACTATCCCAAGGGATCGCTCGCCGGGTTCCTGCTCGACATCATCGTCCGTGATGCTTCGGGCAATCGGCGCTCGCTCGATGACGTGCTGCGCGAGCTTTACAACACCGACTACAAGAGCGACCGCGGCTTCACGTCCGATGAGTGGTGGGCCGCCGTCAGCCGCGCGGCGAATGGTAAATCGTTCACCGATTTCTACGCGCGTTACATCGACGGTCGCGAGGCGTTCCCGTACGATGCCGTGCTCCCGCTGGCGGGACTACGCCTCGTACGAGACACGATCAACGACCCCCGGGTGGGAATTGGAACGATTCAGGACAGCACGGGCGTTCACGTGACGCACGTCGTTACCGGAAGCCCAGCGGAAGAGGCAGGGGTCAAGGAGGGCGATCTTCTCGTCGCGGTCGGCGGAATCAGCGCGGCGGAGCCGACCTGGGCCGAACAGTTCCTCTCGAAATACGCGCGGGCTCGACTGGGCTCTCCGGTACCCATTCTCGTCAGCAGGGAAGGCAAGCAACTCACGCTCTCGGCCCCGCTGACTTTTGTGCCCCGCGTCGTGTCGCGCCTGGAGGAGAATCCGCGCGCTTCGGCCAAGGCGCGCCGAGTGCGCGAAGGGATTCTGCGGGGAATTACTAGTCAGTAGCTATTGAACACGGATGCTTCGGAAGAACACCGATACTTCGGATTTGCAATGAGCGATCCGAAGCATGTTGCAATCCGATGCATCCGTGTTACTTGAGGATCGCCTTGGCTATCGTCTGGAGCTGCATGTTGGACGTCCCCTCGTAGATCGTGCCGATCTTGGCGTCGCGATAAAACTTCTCCACCGGGTAGTCCTTCGTGTACCCATAACCCCCGAACAGCTCGACGCACAGCGAAGTCACTCGCTCGCAGACCTGGGACGAGAACAGCTTCGCCATCGCGCCTTCGCGGGCGATGTCCTTGCCGGCGTCCTTGAGCCGCGCGGCGTTGTAGACCATGAGCCGCGCCGCCTCGAGGTCGGTCGCAGCCTGTGCGATCTGGAACTGAACGCCCTGGAATTCGGCCAGCGGCTTTCCAAACTGCTTCCGCTCGCTCAGGTACTTTATCGTCGCGTTGAGCGCACCCTGGGCCACTCCGATCATCTGTGCGCCGATTCCGATGCGCCCTTCGTTCAGGGTATTGATCGCGATCTTGTAACCCTGGCCGACAGGGCCGAGCACGTTTTCTTCGGGGACCTCACAGTCGTCGAGCAGCAGCTCGGTGGTGCTCGATGCGCGGATACCGAGCTTGTCCTCCTTCTTCCCGACCTTCAATCCCTTGAAGTCGCGCTCGACGATAAAAGCAGTGATGCCGCGATAGCCAGCGGCGGGGTCAGCGTTGGCAAAGACCACAAACACACCAGCTTCGGCCCCGTTCGTGATCCAAAGCTTCTGTCCCCGCAACATCCAGTGGTCGCCTCGTTTCTCGGCGCGCGTGGCCAGCCCGAATGCATCCGACCCCGATCCCGATTCGGACAGCGCGTACGCGCCGACAATCTCCGAAGCAAGCAGCGGCAGATATTTCGCCTTCTGGGCTTCGGTGCCGTACTGGTTGATGGGGTAGTTCACCAGCGTGTTCTGCACGTCGCAGACGATCGCGGCAGCCGCGTCGACCTTGCTGATCTCCTCCACGGCCAGAGTCACCATGAAGAGCGTTCCACCCGCTCCCGCGTACTGCTCCGGGACTTCGATCCCCATCAGTCCGAGCTCGAAGTATTTCGGCAGAAGGGCGGGGTCGATCTTCCCCGCCTTCTCCATCTCCATCACCCGCGGTCGGACCTCCTCCTCGGCGAATCCCGCGACCGCTTCGCGGAACATGATCTCCTCTTCCGAGAGAAGAGTCAGGGCGGAAGGTGACGCGCTCACGTCACTTTGCATCGGCACCGATGCCGGCCCGCTCCAGGACTACCTCCGCCAGCTTCTCGTGAAGTCCGAACGCTGGTGTCACGCTGAAGCTGACATTCGGATAGGCGTGGGCAACAGCTGCAACCATGCGCGGAATGTCGGAGGTGGAGTGACGGCCCGGCGACAGCATGTACGGAAACACAGTTATATCCGTGGCCCCGCCCTCAACGCAGTCCGCGAAACCTGCGGCAACGGTCGGCTCGGAAAGCTCCATGTGAGCGTACCGCACGACCACGTCCGATCCGGCCATCGTCTGGATCAGCTCGGCCATGTCGTGCAGCATCTCGTTCGCTTCGCGTTTTTGCGACCCGTGATCGACTATGAGTATTCCCTTCATCCATTGCAAAATGGGGGGCCAGGCGCCCGTGGACTAGTGCGCCGCTTCGTCGAGGGCGGTTCCCTGGTGCCATGTCGGACGCGCAAGACCGTCGGCGTCCTCGTAGAAATGGATTTTGCCGGGCGCGTACATCTTCGTGAGCAGAATGATCTGACCCGTGTGCATCGCGAAGTGCTCCACCACGTGATAGATCGCTCCGAGCACAGTCGTTTCACGACCCTGGATGGTGATGGATCGCTCCAGATCCGTAGCGCTTAGACCACCCAACACCGAATCGGCATCCCGCAGAACCGCGTCGAGGCCTTCGAGGAGCGCCGCCCCCTCCGCTCCCTTTCTCTGCGTGAACTCGAATGAACGGTGGCGGGTGATGGATTGCCCGCCAATACCGCCAGGAATCCACTCGGCGACGTTGCCCGTCAGATGAACGAGGAGATTCCCGATGCTGTTGGATCCGTCGTTCGGTCTGGCCCACAGTGCCGCGGGCGGAAGAGCTCTCACACAATGCCGGAGCTTGATCGGATATTCCTTGGTCAACCAGTAGCGCGACCGCGCAAGGAACAGCTCGGCGATGGACACTACGCCGTCCTGGTCTCGGCGGCCGCGAGAGTATCGCGGAAGACATCCAGCGCGAGCTCGACCTTTCCGAACGGCGCGGAAACCTGCACGCCTTGTACGTGGGGCTTCACCCGCTCGAGCATCTCTCTGGCAATTGCGATTCCCTCCGCCACGCCGTGCTCCTTCGACCTGGCGCCCGCTGCGCGCATGCGCTCGATGATCTTCCCGGGAACGACCACACCCGGCACCTCGTTCGCCAGGAATTCGGCGTTACGGAGAGATACCAGAGGCCAGATCCCCGCCACGATTGGAATTCTGGTGTGTTCGATCGTGCCGAGGAATTTCTCGAGCTGGCTGACGTCGAAGACCGGCTGGGTGATTGCGTACTCAGCGCCGGCTTCGACCTTCCACTCGAATCTCTTCAGCTCCTGCGCCGGATCGAGGGCGGCCGGATTCACGCCCACTCCGATCGTGAATTTCGTCGGGGCACCGATGGCGTTGCCGCCCGGATCGAGCCCGCGATTCAGCTGACTCACCAGATTCGTGAGCCCTATCGCATCGATGTCGAACACGGCCGTCGCGTTCGGATAGGGCCCCATCTTCGGCGGGTCGCCGGTGATGAGCAACAGATTGCGGAGTCCAACCGCCGCCGCTCCGAGGAGATCGCTCAGCATGCCGAGCAGATTGCGATCGCGGCAGCAGTAGTGAATCACCGTCTCGATTCCTACCTGCTGCTCGATCAGGACGCTGGTGAGCAGCGCACCCATCCTGCTCTGGGCGCGCGGGCCATCTGGCACGTTCACCGCATCGACTCCCGCATCCCGGAGCGCAGCGGTGTCACGCAACATTTTGGACGCGTCGACTCCGCGCGGCGGAACGATCTCCACCGATGTGACGAATTCACCGCGCGCGATCTTCGCACCCCATTTGGATCGCTCCGAGAGGGGCACCGGTTGAACTCCCGGATCTTCGGGTGGAAGGTCGGGCTGTGTCTGTCTCCGCTCCCGCGCTGGCACGCGGGGCTGCCGTGGCGATAGCGGACGCACCCCCTCGACCATCGCCGCGATGTGCTCGGGCGTGGTGCCGCAGCAACCGCCAACGATCTTGGCCCCAGCCTGGACGAGGTGATGCGCGTAGGTAGCCATGTACTCGGGGCTCGCCATGTACATGCTGCGTCCGCTGACGTCGCGCGGCATTCCGGCGTTCGGCTGCGCGCTCAGCTTTCTTCTGCTCACTGGTACCATTTTCTCGATCGCGTCGAGAATGATCTGCGGGCCGACCGAGCAGTTGAGACCGATTACATCGGCGCCGAACGCGTCGAGCGATTGGGCCAGATCCTCGACTGATACGCCGTACGGCGTGTGACCGTCCGATCCGATGGTCATCTGCGCGATGACAGGAATGCCCGCATCGACTTCATGAGCAGCGCGAATCGCCTGTTCGATCTCATGCACATCGGCGAAAGTCTCGAGGATGAAAAGGTCGCAGCCGCCATCCTTGAGCGCCTGCAGCTGCTCGCGGAATGTCGCCCGCGCTTCGGCGAGGCTGGTAGGACCGAACGGCTCGAGACGAATTCCGAGCGGACCTACGGCTCCGGCAACGAGGAGATCATCGTCCGCGACTCCGCGGGCAATCCTCGCCGCGGCGCGATTGATCTCGGCCACCTGCGTCTCGAGCCCGTATTGAGCCAGCTTGACGCGGTTCGCGCCGAAAGTGTTGGTCTCCAGAACTTCGGCGCCGGCCTTCTTGTACGCCTTGTGAACGTCGCGCACGAGATCGGGCGCGCGCAGGTTCAGCTCATCGTAGCACTGGTTGATGAACACGCCCTTGTTGTACAACTGGGTGCCCATCGCGCCATCGAAGACGATGACCTGATGCGGGTCGAGCAGTCGGGCGATCAGCGGGTTCTCAGGCAACTGCGGCCTCTGCTTCGGTAGAAGCACCCGACGCGGAACCGCGCACCGCGTAGTACTTCGCTTCAGGATGGTGGATCACTACCGCGGCGGTCGACTGCTCGGGAAGAAGTTGGAACGATTCGGTGAGGTCCATGCCGAGGGCTTCTTTCGCCGGCAGGAGCTTGAACACCGTAGCGTGATCGTCGAGATCGGGGCATGCGCCGTAGCCCCACGAGTAACGCTTCCCGCTGGGCACTCCCAGCTCTTTCTGGATTCGGCGATGCGACCATTCGGCCACCGCTTCGGCGGATTCGACGGAGAGTCCGTGGGAGTAGAACGCTTCGGTGTACTCGTTCTTCCCCTGCAGCTCCTCGAACCGCGCGGTCGCTTCCTTTCCGACGGTCACGATCTGAAGCGGCACGACGTCTACGTCGCCCGAGTCAACGCTTCTGATGTAATCCGCCAGGCAGAGACGCTCACGCCCGACCATCCGAGGAAAATGGAAGCGCGCGATCTCTCGCAGCGACCCGCCATCGCTGGAGTAAGCCGCCGGATCGTAGATGAGCACATCGTTGCCCTGAGATTGCGCAGGGAAGTATCCGTAGACGACCTGAGGCTTGATCCAACCGTTCTTAGTCGCGTCGTTCTTCAGCCGGGCAAGCACCGGCTCGAACTCGTTCTTCACGGTCGAGTGGTATTGCTCACCCGATCCACGCGCACCCCATTGCAGGCGATATAGCTCGTCGAGATCGAGCAGCTCGAAGATTTCCTCGATCGGAATGTCGCGAAGTACGCGCGTTCCCCAGAATGGCGGAGGAGGAACGGGATTGTTCGCGACCACTTCGCTGCGCTCCCCGCCGGCGTCGCCGACGGCGATGTCCTTTCCAACCGCCGTGCGCAGAAACACGTCGTTCCGCGCGTCGTCGAGATTTTTCACGACGAACGACCCGCGCTTCTTCGGATCCTGGAGCACGTCCATCGTCTCCAGCCCCTCGAACGCATCCTTGCAGTAGAAGACTCCCGAGTCGTACGCGCGCTCTCCTTCCACGAATAGCGCGCGGCGCCCGAAGCGACGATTGATGGCGGCCCCACCAATCAGCACGGGGATCTGCATCCCCCGCTTGTCCAGTTCCTGCACGCAAAGCGGCATCTGCTTGGACGTCGACACTAGCAGCGCGCTCAAGCCGATGGCGTCAGCGTCCACCTCGACCGCCTTGTCGAGAATCGTGTTGACGGGAACCTGCTTGCCGAGGTCGTAGACGGTGTAGCCGTTGTTGGAAAGAATGGTGTTGACGAGAGACTTTCCGATGTCGTGCACGTCGCCGTACACGGTCGCCAGCACGACTTTCCCCTTGGTGTATCCCTCCGCCTTCTCCAGGAATCGCTCGAGATGCTTCACCGCCTTTTTCATGACTTCGGCGGACTGAAGGACGAAGGGCAGTATCAGCTCACCCGCACCGAACTTGTCGCCGACTTCCTTCATCGCCGGGAGCAGGATCTCGTTGAGAACTCGCACAGGATTGTCGCGGACGCCGGCTGCATCCAGCTCCACTTCGATGCCCTCCTTCTTCCGGTGCAGAATCATCCAGTGGATTTTCTGCTCGGGCGTCATTCCGGCGGTCGGGTCCTCCTTCTCGACCTGGGCCGCTGCGCCAGAGCCGCCGACGTTGGCGAAGTACTCGATGAAACGTTGTAGGGCAGTCGGAGTTTTGTTGAAGACCAAATCGTCGGCCATTTCGCGCTCGTCGGCCGAGATCTCGGCGTAAGGCCGAATGTGCGCCGGATTGACGATGGCGGCGTCGAGCCCGGCCTGCACGCAGTGATGGAGGAACACCGAATTGAGAACGCTGCGCGCCTCGGGGGTGAGGCCGAAGCTCACGTTGGAGACGCCAAGAATGGTGGAGACGCCCGGCAGCTCGCGCTTGATCAGGCGGATGCCTTCGACTGTCTCCTTGCCGGAATCAATCCACTCCGCGTCGCCGGTGGCGAGCGTGAAGGTGAGTGCGTCGAAGATCAAATCCTCCGGGTTCAATCCGTACTCCCCTACGGTAATGTCGTGTATCTTCTTCGCGACCTCGAGCTTCCTTTCGCGGGTCTTTGCCATGCCGATCTCATCGATCGTGAGCGCGATAACGGCCGCGCCATGCTTCTTCACGAGCGGCACAACAGAGTCGATGCGCTTGCGGCCGTTCTCCATGTTGATGGAGTTGACGATTCCGCGGCCGGGTATGTGCTCGAGCGCGGCCTCGATGACGTTCGCCTCAGTGGAGTCGATGACAAGTGGCGTCTCGACGCTCATCGACAGCAGCTTCACGACCTTCGACATCTGCTCGGCTTCATCGGCGCGCTCGGTGAGTGCGACGCAGACGTCAAGCACGTGAGCACCGGAAGCCACCTGATCGCGGGCGACCTCGAGAATTCCCTCGTAGTCGTCGGCGAGTAGCAGGCGCTTCACCTTGCGGGATCCCTGCGAGTTTACTCGCTCGCCGACGAGAAGGGGCGGGGGATCCTGGTGGAGCGTGATCGCACGCATGGCGGAGCTGACGCGCGGTACGTGCTGCGAGCGCGCTGCAGGCTTGACCGCGCGCTCGGCTTCGCGCACCGCTCCGACTATCGCGGAAAGATGTTCCGGCGTGGTTCCGCAGCACCCACCGACGATCCGCACGCCGAAGTCCTTCACGAACTCGGAGAGCGCTTGCGCCATCGGACCCGGCTCGAGCGGGTATACGGCTTCGCCGACGCCCGTGTTGAGCGGCAATCCGGCGTTCGGTATCACGGACAGCGGTAGCGTGGCGTGCTCGGACAGATATCTGACCGGCTCGCGCATGTGCTCGGGACCCGTGGAGCAGTTCAACCCAATCACATCCACCTTTAGAGCTTCCAGTGTCGTCATCGCGCTGGCGATGTCGGTGCCGAGCAACATGCGGCCGCTGACGTCGAGGGTGACCTGGGTCTGGATCGGGATGCGGCGGCCGATTTCAGTGAACAATCGCTCGATTCCCGCTACCGCCGCTTTCACTTCGAGGATGTCCTGCGATGTCTCGATCAGCAGCAGATCGACTCGGCCCTCGACGAGATACTTGGCCTGCTCGTAATAGTTCTCGGCGAGCTCCTCGTAGGTGATCTTGGACAACACCGGATCGGAGCTGGAGGGTAGCATTCCCGTCGGGCCCATCGACGCTGCCACGAACCGCGGCCGATCCGGAGTGGAGTACTTATCCGCCGCTGCGCGCGCGAGCTGCGCTGCAGTGACGTTGATGTCGCGAACCCTGTCACCCAATCCCCATTCGCGCAGTCGACGCGGCGTTGACTGGAACGTGCACGTCTCCACGACATCGCAGCCCACTTCGAGGAAGGACTCGTGGATCGCCTGAATGACATCCGGACGGGTGAGAACGAGGTTGTCGTTGCACCCCTCCAGCGCCTTGCCGCCGAAATCCTCGGCACTGAGGTTGTAGCGCTGGATGTTCGTTCCCATCGCGCCGTCGTAAACCAGCACGCGGCGATTGAGCTCGTCGAGATATCGGGATCGGGTGCGTGTTTCGGTCATTCGGTTTTGATCTATCCAGTCGTCACAGGAGAAATAGACGATTCCATTTTGCGGCCGCTAAGCGCGCGCGGGCTGCAAAGCAAAAAAGCCCGCGCATAGGCGCCGGGCGAGCGCTTTAGCGATTTGTTTAACGTGGCCGCAAGTTGCTTTAAATCGCCACGGATTCAGTTGTGCCCCTTTAACTATAGTAGCGGCCGAGCCCCGTTCAGGCAAGACGAACGCGGGCCGACCCGCTGGCGATGGACGCCAGTGGATTCAGAACTCGAGCCGAAAGTCGTCAGCGACCTCCTCGTGCAGTGATCGGCCGGTCGTGCGGGATCGATTGTCAAAGGATTTCACCAGCGCGACGAGTCTGTGTCGCTCGAGGGGAAGTACGAGGTGAGCGAGCGTCGCGCGTTGGAGCTTGGTGGGAAGGAACGGACGCGCGTCGTGGGACGGTCCGTACACGATCATGGCTCCGCCCGGCGTAAGGGGAAGTGTTGCGCCGGCGCCGGCTTCCTCCAGCGCTTCGCCGGAGACGACCATCAATGCCGGAGCATCCCCGTCTATTGCAGCTGCCTCTCCAACCGTTGTCGCAAATGAAACATCGTGTTCCAGTCCGAGCAGAGTTTGCGCTAGTCCCTCGAGGAGCGCGGCGTCTGCTCCCACTAGAATAATCTTGGCCACCTCGGGTGTTACCTCCTCAGTAGGTCAGTTGTCGCGCCGAAATATCACTCACATCAATCGGAATAGCAGCGACTCGATGATGTTGAGGAGGAAGTAAGCAAGAATTGGAGTAAAGTCGAGCCCGCCGAAATTGGGAACGATGCGACGGAGCGGCATGAGAACGGGCTCGCTGAGCAAATAGCTCCACCTGATCCATGCCGAATAGGGCGAGATCGGAAGCCATGAGCTGATCACGCGCACTACCAGCGCGAGCTTGAGGATGGTGAACGTCCAGCTCACCAGCAGATGGAAGAGTCCCGCCGACCCTTCCTGTGACGCGACGATGGATCTCACGACCTCGAGCTTGATCACGTCCAGCAAGGTCAGCAGCACGATTCCGCCAATCACCACTGCGGCAAGCGCCCAGAGTGGCGCCGATGCGGGTGCTCCGCCAGCGCGCACGACTCTTCTTTCTATCGGGGCGATGAACGGATCGATCGTCGAGCGGCAGAACCGCGCCATCGCGTTGAAGGGACTGATCTTTCTCGCTCGCACTGCCCAGTCGAGCACGCAGATCGCGCCGAACACGACCGCGATGGAAAGAAGCGCGGTGCGCAGTAACTGAATTACTGCGTCCGCGCCCGCGAGAAAGGCTTCCATTACTGCAGCGTAGGCTTCATGTGCAGCTCCCTTACCAGAAACGCGAATCTATCTGCTGCTTCGTCGATCTGCTTGCTGGTTGGCTTGCCAGCACCGTGCCCGGCCTTCGTCTCTATGCGAACCAGTATCGGATTCGCGCACGCCTGAGCTGCCTGAAGCGCGGCGACGAACTTGAAGGTGTGACCAGGCACGACGCGATCGTCATGGTCCGCCGTGAACGCGAGCGTGGGTGGATAGCACGTGCCCGGCTTGATGTTGTGGAGCGGCGAGTACGCCCGAAGGAACTTGAACTGCTCGGGAATATCCGAGGAGCCGTAATCTGAAGTCCACGCCCAGCCTATCGTGAACTTCTGGAACCGAAGCATGTCCATCACTCCAACTTCCGGCAGCGTCGCGCCGAACAAGTCAGGGCGCTGCGTCATCACGGCTCCCACCAGCAATCCGCCGTTCGAGCCGCCACGAATCGCCAGCTTCGGAGTGGATGTATACTTCTGGCTGATCAGGTACTGCGCCGCGGCGATGAAATCGTCGAAGACGTTCTGCTTCTTCGCCAGCATTCCCGCCTCGTGCCATTCCTTCCCGTACTCGCCTCCGCCACGAAGGTTGGCCAACGCATAGAGGCCCCCCATCTCCAGCCACGCCGCATTCGCCGCTGAAAATCCGGGTGTCTCCGAGATGTTGAATCCGCCGTACGCGTACAAAAGCGTCGGATTGTTGCCGTCCAGAACCAGGCCTTTCTTCGATGTAATGAACATCGGCACCCGCGTTCCATCCTTGCTGGTGAAGAAAACCTGGCGTGTCTCGTAGCCGCTGGGGTCGAATGCGACCTTTGGCGTGCGGAACAGCTCATTCCGGCGGGAGTTGAGATCGAAGCGGTAAATCGTCGTCGGATACAGGAATGATGTGAAGCTGTAGAACAGCTCGTCGTCCTTCTGCTTTCCGTTCAGCTCGTTCACCGTGCCGATGCCAGGAAGCGGCAGCTCGCCACGGAGCACGAACCCTCCACCAGTCATCTGGATCCCCCTCGTCACGATAGGAGCGGTGCTCGTGTCGTCGTATACCGTTGCAGGAGGTCGGGTCTGTTGCTGCGGTTGCCGGGGCAGTGGGTCGCGACGCGCATTCCGCGATCCGGTGAAAAAGCGAATGCTGGAGTGGGCGTCCTGCAGATAGTTCCCGACGATGTCGTCTCCCGCCATCGTCGCGCTCACGAGGGCGTCCTTGCTCTCGGCCACGATCGTGTTCCAGCGGGACTCTCTCGGGTTGTCGATGCTGATCGCCACGATGCGTCCGCGAGGTGCGTTGCGATCGGTACGGACGTAGAACATTGTGGCGTTGTTGCCCACGAACTCGTACTCGGCGTCGAGCCTGTCGATCAGACGAACGACAGGGTTGTTGAT
>JALYYH010000063.1 GCA_030946665.1 Gemmatimonadota bacterium | reverse complement strand
GTGCGACAGCCATTTCTTGGCGCCGAAGGAGTCGCGTTCACAATTGGGAGCGCGGAGCTGCAGGCGTACTTCTATGCCGACGCAGTTGCGGTCGGGCGAGACACCGACCCGCTCGACACCGTCGGTGTCGCGCCGCCGGGGATGAAGGTGAGCTGGATAATGCTACCCACGTTGATCGTGAAAAACAACCTTGCTCTGATTCTGCTCACGCGCGACGCGGCATTGCGCCAGCGGGTCAGGCTGGCCCTTTCGCGATAAGTTTGGGCCTCACCTTCTCCTACGTTTTCGCCGAACCCGTTCGCGCGAGATCAGAGTGACTCATCGCCTGGTACCGGTTTTTTCTGACCGCCCTCACTTGCTCCCGCAGCAGGCTCCGCAGCAGGTACCACCGGGCTCGCACCCACAGGTGCAGTTGGGACAGTCACAGCAGCAAGATTCAACACTCATGATCGCATCCTCCGAAAAAGAATAAGCTTTGCTACCAGAGTCGCGTAGCATTTCAGTCGTCACCATCGGTTAGCGCCTCGATGATCGGACACTCGGGCTTCGCTTCGCCGTTCCTGCAGGCGTTCCACAGGTCGGCGAGCGTCTTTCGAATGGCGGTGAGCTTCCTGATCCTCCGATCGATCTCCTCCACCTTCGCCAGCGCCAGCGCGCCGGCCCGCGAGCAATTCCTGGGGTTCTTGCGCAGCGCAATCAGCTCAGAGATGTCGCGCAGCGTGAAGCCCAATTCCTGGGCGTGCTTGATGAAGTGGACGAGTCGTACGACGTCCTTGTCGTACTGGCGATAGCCCGACGGCCTGCGACTCGCTTTTGGAAGCAGGCCCGCCCGCTCGTAGTAGCGCAGGGTCTGAACGTTCACCCCCGCCAGCTCGGCGGCTTCCCCAATCCTCATCGCTGGGGCCGTGGACTCGTTCATAGTTCGAATGTTAACCCTATACAAAGGTATAGGGTCAAGACCTTCCACGATCTTCGTTCCCTTCCGGCTGAACGGACGGTGCCGGCTGGGTCATCGTATATCTGGTGGGTCATAGTATATATTGTACACCATGCTTCATTTACGCCGGCTGGCGGGGGCACTTTCGAGCCTCTCACTGATCGCGTCCGTTCTGGTGACGAGCGGGTTCGTGTGCGATCGCGCCAGTGGCGCGTCGCAGATGCCCGGCATGGCGCGGGGCCAGGTTTCAGGCGGCCAGTCAGCCATCAGTGACGTCAACTCCAGTCCTGTTATACCGTCGGCGCCTGACACTCCCTGCAACGCGCCATCCGCCCCGGCAGGTTGCCAATCGATGGTAGCTTGCGCTTCGGCTGCGCTCGTGACCGCTGGTGTTGTCGCCCGCGACATGGGCCCCGAGACACTTGCCATAGCGCCCGCCGCCGTCCTGGCGCCGCCCTCCGAAACCAAGCGCCCCGAGCTCCCTCCTCCTCGGGCTTAGTCCACCACACAACTCGGTTGTCGTAGTCCCGCGCATCGATCGACGCGCGGTGCTCAAGCGTGTACACCGCTCCGGATTTCCGTCCGGCGGTGTGGTGGCCTTCACTCATTAATTCAAATGCCTCAAAAAAATATTCGTGCCCAAGCTGGGCTCATTAAGTCGTGTCAGCTCTTGTTGGCGCTGGGTCTTCTTGCGCCCGCGCCATCGATTCTCGCGCAAGCTCGCGGCGAATCTCGGGCAGGTAGGCCGACTGTGTCGAGCCACCGCCCGCAACGCGAAGAGCTGGAGGGTCTGCTCACGCTGGCGGATTCCGCAAACCCGGCGATCCGAGCCGCGCGGCGCCGCGTCGAGGCGGCCAGTGCCGAGGTGGCTCCGGCAGGTCTGCCGCCGGACCCAATGCTCATGGCCGGCATCCAGAACCTGCCGCTCGGTCGGATGCAGAGCGCGACCGCAATGTCGGGAAGCTCGGCGATTTCGGGCGGGCCGGAACCCATGACCATGCGCATGATCGGCATCAGCCAGACCATCCCATACCCGGGAAAGCTGAGGCTGCGGAGAAGCGCGGCCGAGCACGAGGTCGATGCAACGCGCGCAGCGCTCGACGGGGTCGCGCGCGAAGTCAGACGCGATGTCAAGAACGCCTACTACGAGCTCGCGTTCACCGACCAGGCGCTCTCGATCGTCGTGGGGAACCGGGACGTCCTGGCAGGATTCACCCGCGTAACCGAGACCCGCTACGCCGTCGGAACTGTTGGACTGCAGGATGTCCTCAAGGCGCACGTCGAGGCGACCCGTCTGGCGGAGAGCGCGGTTACGCTTACGGAAAAGCGTCACGCCACGCTCGCCCGGCTCAATGCCTTGCTCGACCGACCGACGGACATACCAGTGGATCATCCCGAGATTCCCGCGTCCGTGACGCGCGCAGCGGTTCCTGCCGCAGCCGGTGAGATCCGGTTCACATCAGCCGCCCTCGGCTCGCGCGCGGCGGACTCACCGCTGCCGCCGCTTGCGGATCTAGAGGAGATGGCCATTCGGGAGAGTCCCGAGATTCGCGAGCAGGAAGCGATGATCGCCGCGCAGGCGAGTCGGCTCGAGCTGGCTCGCAAGAATGCCCTGCCCGACTTCGATCTGTCACTCGCATACGGCCAGCGCGTCGGACGTCCGGACATGCTGACGGCGCTCGTCTCGGTGCCGATTCCCGTGTTCAAGGGTCGCAAGCAGGACCAGCTCGTTGCCGCATCAGATGCGCAGCTCGCCGCCCTCGAAGCGCAAGAGAAGCAGAAGGAGAACGAAATTCGCGCCGACGTCGCCCGTCTCGTCTCGGAGCTCGAGCGCTCGCGCACTCAGCTCGCGCTCTACGTCAAGGCGCTGCTTCCGCAAGCGCGCGCATCGCTTGGCTCGGCGACCGCGAGCTATCAGGTGGGGCGCGTCGAGTTTCTGACGGTGCTCGATGACCAGGCGACGGTGTTCAACTACGAAACAGAATACTTCCGCGTTCTCACCGATTTCGCAAAGAATCTGGCCGAGCTCGAGCGCGTCGTCGGCAAGGAGGTCCTGTGAAACCGTGGCGATCGAAGTATTCCGTGCTTCTTGTCGCGGGCCTCGTCATCGTGATTGCGTCAATCGGTTTGATGACACGAGGCAAGCAGGCCCGTCAACAATCCACCGTCACGCGAACGTCCGGCATTTCGGCGACGCAAGGCATGCAAGGAATGGCTGGCATGAGCGCGAGCCAGGAC
>JALYYH010000028.1 GCA_030946665.1 Gemmatimonadota bacterium | reverse complement strand
GGACAGAGTGAGCCTTGACGATATTTTTGGCGACGAGCGGCTCGAGCTTGCGGAAGTTCTCAGTCACGTCCTCGACAAGGGCGTCGTTCTCAGGGGTGAGGTCATGCTCGCTGTGGCGGACATCGATCTCATTCGCCTGGACCTGGGGCTTCTGTTGACCGCCGTCGAGTCCGTTGTAAGGCGCGGAGGTGGCAGAAGCGCCAGCAGACCCCGCATCACCTCGCGTCGCTCACCGGGCCCGGCGATTGGCCCGTCCGGATCGACTATGGAGAGTCAGGTTGTCGAGAGTCTGGATGCTCCAAAGGGGGCCGCGATGGCGCCTCTGGAAGCGGTTGCAGAAGGACTCCCTCCGCGTCTTAATACGGACCCAGATAAAGTCGAGAACGGGCTCGCGAAGCTCGTCTTGACGTTGATTGAGGTATTGCGTAAGGTCCTAGAGCACCAGGCAGTCCGACGAATGGAGGGAGGGCATCTGAGCGACGAAGAGGTGGAGCGTCTCGGTGTCGCGTTACTCCGCCTCAACGACCGGATGCAGGACATGAAGGGGACGTTCGGGCTGACCGATGACGATCTCCAGATAGACCTGGGCCCCCTAGGCAGGTTACGCTAACACGGCGACGAGCCGAACGGAGACAACTGCTTGGCAGACTTAGTATCCCCGTCGCGCACCTATGGTCTCGTCGACATTCTGGATCGCGTGCTCGACAAGGGTCTCGTCGTCGTCGGCGACATAAAGATCAATCTCGCCAACGTCGAGCTCCTTACCATCCAGGTCCGCCTGCTCATCTGCTCGATCGACAAGGCCGAGCAGATCGGGTTGAATTGGTGGAGGACCGACCCGCGCCTGAGCACGCACGCCCCGCCCGCAGCCATTCCACAGTCTACACACGCCGCCTCGGCCTCAAGGAAAGAGGAGTCACGACATGGCAGTTGAACGTTCCCCGAGCGGTAGCTCGCTTATCGATGTTCTCGATCGCGTTCTCGACAAAGGCATCGTCATCGATGCCTGGGTACGCGTCTCACTTGTTGGAATCGACCTGGTGACGGTCGAGGCGCGCATCGTCGTCGCATCCATCGAGACTTATCTCAAGTACTCCGAGGCTGTCGGACTGACTGCCCCCAGCTCTCGCCCCCGCGAGCTCAGCGCCGGTGGGCAGGACGAGCTCGATCGGATGCGAACGGAGAACGCTGACTTGAAGCGGCGACTTGAGCGTCTCGAAGCGTGAGAGTGCAGCGGTAGCAGCCAGCCCGCAGCTCAGTGGAGAGCGGCTTGCTGAGCTGCTCTCCGCAATCTCAGACGCACCGGATTCTGTAACTGCGGCGACCTTCATGATCGCCCAGCTGGCCGACATCCTCGGCGCCCGTCGGGGCATTGCGATCACGCTCGACAGCCCGGCGCGCCGGTTCTTCAGCACCGCGAGCATCGGCTTCGAAGGCGAGACCGCGCCATCCATCTCGCTCCCACTGGACGACCTGTCGAGCCCCGTCGTCGTCTCAGCCCTCTCGCTGCACGCGATCAGCTGCAGCGGCGAAGCACCAGTGCCTGGCCTCCCCTTCGGCGACTGGATCTCAATTCCATTTCCCCAGCCCCAGTATCGGGGCGCCCCGCCCATTCTCAGCGACGCCGAGCTCGATCTGGTTCAGTTTCGGGGTTGCGAGGTACGACGGCGAGCCGCGCTCGACAGAAGGCGGAAGATCGGACACGCGCCGGGTGGCGTCGCACTGATCGAAGCCGCTGTCGACGATGACACGCTTGGTGCGTTGATGCACGCGGCCTCACTCGCCGGGCCAGTGCTTTCGCGCATGGCCGCGGTCGAAGAGTTCAGGCTCTCCACCAATCGACTGGACCAGCAGCGGGAGATGCTCACCGCGATCGTAAACTCGCTGCCCGATCCGATCGTGATCATCAACGCCGAGCACGACATCGTAGTCCAGAACCAGCGTGCCGAGCACCTGCTGTCGACCACCGACAAGGATTCCGAGGGTCGCCGCCGCGCGGTGGAGATCAATAACCTGCTGTTCACGTCGCACCTCTCGAAAACCGCAATGGGTGCCACCGAGACCGCGGGCGGCCGCGAGCTGAATCTCGTCGATCCTGATGAGGGAAACGATCTGCTTTTCGAAGTGCTGACCCACGATCTGGGTGGTGTCAGCGGTACTGAGGCAGGGTCGACTGTTTCGGTGCTGCGCGATGTGACCGATTTGCGCCGCGCCGCGAACGAGCTCGAGCGGCAGGTGCAAAGGGTGCGATTGGCTGAGATCGAGGCGAAACGCGAGCGGGATCGCTTGAACCTCATCCTGGAGAACGTAGCCGATCCGATCCTCGTCACCGACGATCGCTCCAACATCATCCTCATGAACAAGGAGGCCGAGCAGCTGTTCGAGGTGGATGACAGTGAGAGCTGGGAGCGCACGGCGACCGTTCAGGCAAACGACACCAAGTTCACCACGTTCATCTCGGACTTCACGATCAGTCCGTCTCTCGCTCGCCGTGAGCAGATGAGCCTCCATCTCCCCGACACGGGCGTCGAGCTGCCCGTAGAGGTCGTATCGGGAAAGATTCTCAACCGTCGCGGAGAGCCGTTGGCGATCGTGTCGGTACTCCACGATCTCACGGAGCAGGTCGAGAACGAGCGACTGTACGACGAGCTGAAGACTTTCTCCACCGAGCTCGAGGATCGCATTCGCGCTGCCACCGCCGACCTCGCCGAGCAGAATACGCGGCTCCAGTGGCAATCGCGCG
>JALYYH010000022.1 GCA_030946665.1 Gemmatimonadota bacterium | reverse complement strand
GGAGAATCGAACTCCCAACCTGCTGATTACAAATCAGCTGCTCTGCCAATTGAGCTACGTCAGCAACAAACAGCGATTTTTCATCGCAAGCCAAGTAGAATAGCCAACTTAGCCCGGTGAGTCAACCAGCACACGCGGTTGAAAGTCGGCGTTCTGACGGAGCGTACTTTGACTGAACTGATGATCCCGAATCGTGCCGACCTGGACCCGAGCCTCGAGGGACTATGGTGCCTCTACCGGAGCTTTTTCCATTTCGTCCCGTGAGGACTGTCCTCGATCGCGATCCCACGCGCTTCGATCTCGGCGCGAATAGCGTCGGCCTGCGCGAATTCCCGTCTCGCGCGGGCATTTCGTCGCGCGGCCAGTTTTTCCTCGATCCACTCGGCCAACTCGGGATCTGAGTCGGCAGCTTCGGGCACTACATCCAGAACGGAATCGATCCGCGCGAAGACCTCGCGCGCTTTTTCCAGCGCTCGCCGGTCGACACCGTTTCGATCCAGCTCCGCATTCGCCCGCCTGATGAACGTGAAGAGCGCGCCCAGCGCGATTGGCGCATTGAGATCGTCGTAGAGCGCGGCGAGAACTTCAGCCTCCGCTTCCTCCGCCACCTTCTCGAGCTCTGGCGTCGCGGCTTTTGCGTCCGCCAATCGCGCGGCGAAGTCTCCGATGCGGCGGACACCCTCCATCGACGCCTCCAGCGCATCGCCTGACATGTTGAGCTGCTTCCGGTAGTGCGTCGAAAAAACAAAGTGACGGAACGCCGCGGCGGGCACTTGCTGATCGCGGAGATCCTGAACGGTGGCGACGTTGCCGAGGCGCTTGGCCATCTTGCTGCCGTCGGTGAGCAGGAATTCGCCGTGGCACCAGAAGCGCGAGAACGGCTTCCCGGTCGCACCCTCCGATTGCGCGATCTCGTCCTCGTGGTGCGGGAAGATGAGATCGATACCGCCGCAGTGGATGTCGAGCGTCTCTCCCAGGTACTTCATCGCCATCGCCGAGCACTCGAGATGCCAGCCTGGGCGTCCGCGTCCCCAGGGAGAATCCCATGCGGCGCCGGTCGCTTCATCCTCCGGCTTCGCCGCTTTCCAGAGCGCGAAGTCCTGCGCGTTCTCCTTGGAATAGTCATCCTGGAGCACGCGGGCGCCGGCTTTCACCTCTCGGGTGTCGAGACGCGACAGCTTGCCATAGCCCTTGAATTTGTCGATCGCGAAGTAAACGGTTCCGTCGTCGGCGAGGTAGGCGAGCTTCCGTTCCACGAGCCGCTCGACGATCCAGATCATCTCCGGAATGTGGTCGGTGGCGCGCGGATAGAATTCGGCGTCCTGTATCCTCAGGAACGAACGATCCGCGTTGAACGCGCGCACAACCGGCGCCGTAACCTCGCTGATCGTGATGCCCTGCTCCCTGGCCGTCTTGATGATCTTGTCATCGACGTCGGTGAGGTTCATCACCTGCACCACCTTCCAGCCGCGCAGCGCGATTACCCGGCGGAGAAGATCCTCGAACAGAAATGTTCTGAAGTTTCCGAGGTGTGCGGGCCTGTAAACGGTAGGTCCGCAGGTGTACATGCGCACGGTCTTGCCATCCTCAGGCGCGAAGGTCTCGATTCGGCGCGTGAGTGTGTTGTGCAGACGGAAGTCAGACATCCGCGGAAGCTAGGTTCGCGGGTGTAGGGGGTCAACACGACTTCGTCACTCGGGAGTTGTGCCTTTCGAGCGGGGATAATCCGTGTGACGACTCCAGTCTTCGAACGAGCCATCGTACAGCTTCACGGGAATTCCAAGCCGGCGCGCCTCGAAGTACACGACGGTCGCGGTCTGGCCGATGTGGCAGTACACGATGACCGGCTTGTTGATCGGCACGCCGGCCTGCTCGAAAAGCGCGCGCGCCTCGACATCCGGCTTGAAGAACCCCTTGGAATCGAGGAGAGTCGCATAGTAAAGGTTGTGGGCCGACGGAACGTGTCCAAGCGCCGATGCCGAATGACCTTCTTTGGCCCCTGTGTAGAACTCCGGGGCGCGGGCGTCGACGAGCGTGAAGCTCCGGTCGGTGAGGTGCCCCCGCAACCATGGCCCGGTAACCAGCACCTCGGGTCGTGTATTGAGGTGCAGCAGGCCGCGCGGATAGTTTCGCGGCGCCCCCTTCTCGACCTTGCCGCCCGCAACCTTCCAGGCGTCGAGGCCGCCGTCCAGCACCGATACCCGCTCGCCGAGACCCAAATAGTCGAGCGTGAAGAACGTGCGCGTGACGATCGTGGGAACCCTGGACGAGGCGTACAGGATTATGCGCGATTTATCCGACACGCCGAGCGACTCGAACACCGACTTGAGCGAGTCGGCAGATACGAGCTCGGTTGATAGCTCGTGTTCGCCACCCATCGTCGCGATGGCGTGATACTCCAGGACCCGGGCGCCGGGAATGTGCCCATTGGGATAGGGGTCCGGCATTTCGCCCATGCTCGGCATGTCGATGGCGATGATCACGAGATCCGGATCTGAGTGATGCGCGCGGAGCCAGTCCGCGGACACGATCACCGGCTGCGGCGACGCAAGTGCTCGAGCAGTGCCGGAGGCTGGGACAAGGCCCAGTGCCGCGAGCGTTATGCAGCGAATTCTTCCAATCATGACTGCCTCGGGTGTGCGGGTGGAGACCTGAATTAGACACTACGGTCTCGCGCCCAGTTTGTGTCCGGATGATAGGGCTCGGAACCTACTGGGGCGAGTGGCAGAACTGCCACCTATCGATAGATTTAGGCCATGGCCTTCCGCCCACATCGCGTTGCCGTGCTCGTCGTGCCGAGCGTCGTCCCATTCGACCTGGGCGTCGCCTGCCAGGTATTCGGATATCCGCGCCCCGACCTGGGCGAGCTTCGCTATCGGCTAACACTCTGCGCGCCCAAGCGCGGACCCGTGATCACATCGACGGGCTTCACTATCAACGTCCCCAACGGGTTGGAGGCGCTCAAACACGCCGACACGATCGTCGTCCCCGGGATCGACGACCTCGACCTTCCGCTCCCCAGTGCGGCGCGCGATGCTCTCGCCGCAGCCTACGGGCGAGGGACGCGGGTGTTGTCGATCTGCACCGGCGCGTTTGTGCTGGCGGCGGCGGGCTTGCTGGACGGCCGGCGCGCCACGACGCACTGGATCGATGCGCCTCTCCTCGCCTCCCGTTATCCACGCGTCGAGGTGGATCCCGATGTGCTTTACGTCGACGAGGGTCGGGTGCTCACATCCGCGGGAATCGCGGCTGGCATCGACCTCTGCCTTTACGTCGTGCGTCGGGACTACGGCGCCGCGGTCGCCAACGCCGTGGCTCGGCGACTGGTATTCGCGCCGCATCGCAGCGGCGATCAGGCGCAGTTTGTTCCGCAGCCAGTCGCGGTCGAAGGCGAGGGGGAACTGGAGAAGACCCGCTCGTGGATTGCGCAACGGCTTGCCGAACCGGTGACGGTAAGCAAGATGGCGGCACATGCGCGAATGAGTCGGCGCACCTTTGCGCGACGGTTCGCCGGAGAAACGGGCCTGCCTCCGCTGCAATGGGTGCTGCGTCAAAGAATTGCAGCGGCGCAGCAGCTACTCGAGCAGACCGGTTACTCCATCGAACGGATTGCGGCCGAATGCGGCTTCGGTTCGCCTGTCTCGCTACGCGTGCATTTTCATCGCGCGCTCCACACCAGTCCTGTCGGATATCGCAACGCCTTCCGACGCCGCGGCGAAACCGGGATCGCGACGGGCTAGGTGACCCACTCGGCCTTCCGTCATCACGACGATGCGGCCCGCAACCCGATGCAGCTCCACGGCATTGGGCGCCGAGATGAGGATCGTGACCCCACGCCGCGACAGTCGAGTGAGCAGCGCGACGATGTCCTTGTCGAACAACAGCCCTTCGCCCCACAACGTCTCGTCGAGAAGAATGGCGCGGGGCGAACCGATGAGCGCCTGCGCAAGTCCAAGCCGTTGCAGCAGGCTTGGCGAGAGGTGACTCACTCTACGCGCGGCGTGGACTTGTAGCGAAACATCGCGGAGCGCGGCCTCCACCTGTGAAGCGCGGTTGGCTGACGATAGATCGTGGAGCGTCGCGTAGTATTCGAGTGCTTCGCGGACGTTGAGAAAGGAGTAGTAACCTGAGCGCTGGGGAACGTACGCGAGCCCGGGCGGAACGTGATGCCCGGTTATCTGCTCGCCGAACCAGGTGACAGTGCCATCGTCACTTCTCAGCAACCCAGCGAGGCAGAGGAGAAGGGTCGACTTGCCCGCACCCGGCCGGCCGACGAGCCCGAGAATCTCACCGCGATCGACATCGAGATTCACTTCGCGAAGCGCGGGAATCGTGGTGGGGTGACCACGAGGGCCAGCGAGATAAGTCTTGGTGAGACCCCGGACGGACAGCACACGCATGACGACCTCCGCGATGGTGAGCCGGAAGTCTGATGTGTCGATCGCGATCAGCTCGAACCGTTAGGTCGCTCATGAAAGCGATAGCCCGCTAGAGCTACGCTGTCAGGCCGTTTTCTTGAGCGTCTCTCGGCGCTTGATCAAGTCGGGCTGGGGCTCGGCTGCTACGATCACGCCGCCATCGGGAACGGGCACCCGCAGGACGAAGATCCGGTCGCGGGTGCTCTTCC
>JALYYH010000288.1 GCA_030946665.1 Gemmatimonadota bacterium | reverse complement strand
GACTGAGCAGCATGCTGGCGGGATCCTTCATGAGAGCCGCCTTGCTCTGCTCGATTGCAGCATCGATGATCTGGAGATTCTTCTCGATGATCGCGACGGTGGAGGAGTCGAGCTGAGTCTTCCTCTGCCGCACGATATTCTGGAGCATCTCGATTTCCTTCCCATACACCGCTTCAGATTGTACCGATCCCGGTTGGACGTCCCGGCTTGCCAGAGTTGCTGGCACTCCAGCGCGCGAAGGTGCTGCCAAACCCCCAGCCATGCGGGAAAGGCCGGGCGGGGGTGACTGATTCTGTGCCGTAGCGGTTCCAGGCTCCGCTGCTGCTGGCGCCTCCTGAGCTGACTGGATTGGGAGAACCGCGGGATTCGCCGACACACCTCCGACGTCTGATCCGGTGCGAAGCGAGCGGGCGGTCAGCAGAAAGGTAACGCCAGCCGTGCTCACGATTAGCGCTGCCGCGGCAATCCCCATCCAGGCGGGTACGAAAAGTCTCTGCCTCTCGGGACGCGCCGCCAGAGGAATCACCGGCGCGGCGATCCGCGCTTCGATGCCCGCCCATAGATCGCGCGACGGGACCAGATCAGGGAGCGCTGCTGCCTCCTTGCTGATGTTCTCTAGATCTCTCACCAGTCCAGTGCAACGAACGCATTCTCTCAGATGCCGATCGACCGAAGCGCGTGTTGCGCCGTCCAGCGTTTCCTCGAGGTAGTCGGGGAGCGCGGCGTCAAACGCTTCACAGGTGATGTTGGAGTTCGTCATCGTTCCAGTGCCTCTCTCAAAAGAAGTCTCGCGCGGTGCAGCTGCGCCTTACTTCCGCCCGAAGTGATCCCACACAGCTCCGCGATCTCCTCGTGCTTGTATCCTTCGACGTCGTGGAGCACAAAAACCTTTCGCGCTCCCGCCGGCAGCTTTGCGATTGCTTCTGCCAGATCCATTCTCTCGATGTAGAGCGGTGCCCTTGCCCCTTGATCCCACCGCTCCTCACCCACTTCACCGTCGTCCATTCTCGAGGCTTGCTTGCCCTCGGTTTTTCTCGCATTCAAAACGACGTTCACCGCCAGCCGGTGCAGCCAGGTCGAAAAAGCGCTCTCTCCCCTGAACTGCGGGAGCTTTTCCCAGGTTCTCACGAATACATCCTGGGTGAGCTCCTCGCCCTTCGTTCGGCTTCCGCACATCCGGGTGCAGAGCGAGTACACCCGGTTGGAATGCGTCCGGTACAGGCGTTCGAAGGCCTGGCGGTCCCCGCCCGCGGCCAAGGCCACGTCCGTGGAATCACTCATTGCTACATGTACCACGTTGGAGGCCGCCGCCATTCGATCATTGTCCGCACTTTGTTGCAAGATTGGATAGCTCGAATTGCTCAAAGGTTTGAACGGGCTGCAATAGGCTTCCCCAAAGGCTGCAAGTATGACAGCGACCGCTGTTACAGAGTTTAATCCCCTCTCAGACGTTGCCGCGCCCCTTGCCGATTATCCGCTCGAGCTGCGTCGTCGCCCGCTCCAGGGCGTACGGAGAGAGGCCGACCAGAGTTACGTGTCCGACTTTCCTCTTCTCGGTGGGTGCTTTGCCGTAGAGGTGAAGGTGCGCCCCCTCCACCGAGAGAATCTCCTCGCGCGAGGGGATGTGCCCGATGATGTTGAGCATGACCGAGGATCCGCGCAATGAGGTCATTCCCAGTGGCAGGGAGAGCACCGCTCTCAGATGATTCTCGAACTGACTCGTTTCAGCGCCTTCGATTGTCCAGTGTCCTGAATTGTGCACCCTCGGTGCCATCTCGTTGGCGAGGAGAACGCCATCGACCGAGAAAAGCTCCAGTGCCAGTACTCCGACGTAGTCGAGCTTTTCCATCAGTCGGCGACAATACTCGATTGCGCGCGCGCTCGCTTCAGGAGTAGCGCTCGGTGCCGGCGCCGTCGACTTTCTGAGAATGCCCTCGCCGTGAACATTTTCGATGGGCGGATAAAAAACGTCGCGCCCAATGATATCCCGCGCACCGATTGCCGAGACCTCGTACTGAAACGAGATGTGTTTCTCGACGATCAGAGGAACGCCGCCAAGCTGCTTCCACCCAGCATCCACCGCCGAGCCGTCGCGAATCACCACCTGGCCTTTGCCGTCGTACCCCATCTTGCGAGTCTTGAGGACCAGTGGGAGTCCGATTTGTGACGCGGCCTTTTTGAGATCCTCCAGGCTGTCAACCGGAGCGAATGGAGGCGTCGGAATGCCGAGCGCCTCGAAGAGTTTTTTCTCCAACAGCCGATCCTGCGCCGTCTCGAGCGCCTTGATCGGCGGAAGAACCTTTACGCGCTCGGCGACGAATTCCACGGCGGGGAGAGGGATACTCTCGAACTCGTAGGTGACGACATCCACGCCCTCGAGAAATCGCTCCAGCGCCGGCCGGTCGCTGTAATCCGCGGCGACCAGCTCACCGATCTGTCCCACTGGAGCGCCTGAGTTCGGGTCGAAAAAACGGAACTCGATGCCGAGCTGATATCCGGCAACAGCGAGCATGCGACCGAGCTGCCCACCGCCCAGAATCCCGACTCTCACTCTGTAGCGGCCGGGTCTGGGTGAGCGAGCACCGCGTTGGTTTGCTCCGCGCGGAACGCGCGAAGTCTCTCGCGGACATCCGGATGGTGGAGTGCTACGATCGAGGCGGCAAGCAGTGCCGCATTGATTGCCCCTGGTTTCCCGATTGCGAGCGTCCCGACCGGGATCCCGGCCGGCATCTGCACGATCGAGAGCAGCGAGTCTATCCCCTGAAGCGCCTTCGATTCCACCGGAACGCCGAGCACCGGAAGCGTCGTCTTGGCAGCCGCCATTCCCGGAAGGTGCGCCGCTCCGCCAGCGCCGGCGATGATCACCTGAATCCCCCTCGACTCGGCCGACTGAGCGTACTCGAACAAAAGGTCCGGAGTCCGGTGGGCCGATACGACTTTCGTTTCGTGCGGAACGCCCAGCGCTTCGAGCAGTTGCGCCGCGTGCTGCATGGTGTCCCAATCGGACTTGGATCCCATTATCAGTCCAACAAGCGCTTCCGCCAATTTATTCCTCGTCCACTCCGTTTCGCTTCGCGCCGAACCTAGATGCGTTCTTCCATTCCCGTGTCGAGATCATCCAGAGCGATGCCTTCCGCGATCATTTCGTCGTCGAGCTCGTCTTCATCCGGCGTACCGACGTCATCCAGCGCGCGCTGCCCCAGGTCTTCCAGCTCGGACTGGTGCTCGATCTCGAGGAGCAAATCGCTGATGCGGCAGAAGCTCTTGCGGTGGTGGGGGGTGATGCCGTGCGACGTGAGACCGGCGACGTGCTCGCGCGTGGTGTAGCCCGCGTTGTGGTCCCAAATATAGTGCGGATAGCGTCGGCCGAGCCGAGTCATGAGGAGGTCGCGGGTGACCTTGGCGAGAATGGAGGCGCAGGCGATGCTGAAGCAGCGCGCGTCGCCATGAACTACCGCGGTGTGCGGGATCGGCAGTGTGCGCATCGCCCGCCCATCGATCACGACGTGATCGGGCGTCACCGTAAGACGTCGCAGCGCCCGCTGCATTGCCAGCGCACTGGCCTGATAGATATTGATCCGGTCGATCTCGCGGACCGACGCCGCTCCGATGGCGAACGCCACCGCGCGCTCCCTGATTATGACGGCGAGCCTGACCCGTTGGTCGTGTGTCAGGCGTTTGGAGTCGTCTACCCCAGCTA
>JALYYH010000246.1 GCA_030946665.1 Gemmatimonadota bacterium | reverse complement strand
AGACGCAGCAGCCAACTATCCCGAATTTTCGATACCCTCAAAGCCGCCTCAGGAGAGCTTCTTCAAGGGCAGGTGCAGCAACTCCTAAGAGTTACGCAGCCAGGGCCAAGTTTTGGTTGGCAGTTGTGAAAATTCTCAGAGGTTTTACCAGGACCTGAGTACCTGGGCACGCGGCCACAGCTTCACTAACCCCGTCGAAGCCAGTCGCCCCCGTTCATGTAGTATAGCCTGAAAGCGATTCGAAGTCAATCCAAATCGACTTGAGAAGACCCTTTAAGTGCTCGCGTTAACTTCGCAACAAGCAACGTCTTACGCGTGGGCCGCTTCACGCAGCCGCCGAGGCTCGCTCATCCTCAGCCCCCTCTTCGAGCGAGGCGACGAGTCCGGCATCATCGTCGCGGCGCGGACTCTCGAGATACCCGGCAAACACGTCCTCTACCTCCGACAGGCTCACCACCGCGTGAAGCTTGCGACGGAGCTCACCCGAGCCGGGCACGCCCTTCACGTACCAGCCGAGGTGTTTCCGGAACTCGATCGCGGCGCCACGGGGATCAGCCTCGTACTCCTCAGCCATCTTCGCGTGCTCGAGCGCGATCTCGAACCTGCGCTCGATAGCCGGTGCGTCCGGCCTAGGCTTCCCTTCCAGAAGCGCTCGGGTCTGATCGAAGATCCAGGGCTGACCGAACGACCCACGCGCGATCATGATCGCAGCGCAACCCGTTTCGCGTTGGAGCCTGACCGCATCCTCGGCAGTCTTGATGTCGCCGTTCCCGATAACGGGGATCTCGATGGCTTGGGCGACGGCAGCGATCTCCTCCCACCTCGCCCTCCCGGAGTACATCTGCGTGCGCGTGCGGGGGTGCAGCGCGAGCGCCCTGGCTCCGGCATCCTGGCATCGGAGCGCGATCGTCACCGGGTCACGAGTCTCCTCGCTCCACCCGCTCCGGATCTTTACCGTCACCGGGAGATCGGTGCTCGACGACACCGAGCGGATTACGGATTCAACGAGCGACAGGTCCTTGAGACATCCGGACCCTCCGTTCCGCCTGACCACCTTTTTCACCGGACAACCGAAGTTGATGTCGATGAACTCCGGCTGGAACACATCGGTGACGAGCCGCGCCGCTTCGCCCATGGCGATTGGGTCGGCGCCGAAGATCTGCACTCCGATCGGGCGCTCGCCAGCGCCGAAGCGAAGCTTGTCCAGCGTCGCTGCGTTTTCCCGACGAATTCCCTCCGCCGAAAGAAATTCGGTTACTACGACGTCGGCGCCAAAGCGGCGGCAGAGTCGACGAAAGGGCGACTCTGACACGCCGGCCATCGGCGCCAGATAGAGCGGGATGTCTTCTCGGACCGGAAAAGGAAATCGCATCTCATACAAGGTAAGTGACACACCCAAGTGCTTGCAACATCGTCGTTTGACTCTCGCAGCGGCCGCGCGTAACTTCCGTCCTCGCGCGCGCAAACTTGTCGCACACTCTCGGGGAGCTGATGGAACTACGCGATTTTTTTTCGGAAGACGCGATAAAACTCGAGCTCGAGGGCACCACCAAGGACGAAATTCTCAAGGAGCTGATTGGCCTCCTGGGTCTCGATGACAAGTCTGAAGGCATGTTGTTCAAGATGTTGAAGCGGCGTGAAAATCTGGGATCGACCGGCATCGGACGTGGAATCGCGATTCCCCACTGCCGCTCTCTCGTAGTGTCGCGACTGCGCGTCGCGTTCGGACGAAAGACTCAGGGCGTCGATTTCAAGGCGATCGACGAGAAGCCCGTCTTCTTCTTCTTCCTGATCGTCGCCCCGCCGCTCGAGGTCTCCAACCAGTATCTGCCGGTGCTCGGCAAAATCGCGCAATTCAGCAAGGAATCAGACATCCCGGAACGCCTGCTGAAGCTGAAGCAACCGCCCGAGTTCATGCAGTTGCTGGAGGAGAAGAGCCTGTAACACGGATGCTTCGGATGACTCCAAGGATGCTTCGGGTCGCTCCTTGTGGCGCTAAAGCTCCGATTGCGGCAGCGATCCAATCCGAAGCATCGGTGTTCGAATCCAGAGCATCCGTGTCACTCCCACTCGATAGTCGCGGGCGGTTTTGAGCTGACATCGTAGACGACGCGGTTCACGCCCTTGATCTGATTGATGAGGCGACTCGAGATCCGCGCCAGGACGTCGTGCGGAAAAGGGTACCAATCCGCGGTCATGCCATCGGTGCTCGTCACGGCGCGCAGGCCCAGCACGTTCTCGTAGGTGCGCTCGTCACCCATCACTCCGACGCTCCGCACCGGCAGCAATACAGCGAACGCCTGCCAGATCTCGTCGTACAAACCCGCCTCGCGAATCTCCTCCAGATACAGCGCATCGGCGGCTCGCAGGAGATCCAGCTTCTGCTTCGTGATATCGCTCAGGATCCGGATCGCCAGACCTGGGCCTGGGAATGGATGTCGCGCCACCATTTCCTCCGGTAGGCCCAGCTCCCTGCCGACGTTCCGCACTTCGTCCTTGAACAACTCGCGCAGCGGCTCGATCAGCTTGAACTTCATTCCGGGCTTGAGCCCGCCAACGTTGTGGTGGGTTTTTATAGTCACTGACGGCCCGCCCCGAGGGGAGAACGACTCGATCACATCCGGATAGAGGGTTCCCTGCACCAGGAAATCGACATCGTCTCCCACCTGTGCGGCTGCGTCCTCGAACACGTCGATGAAGGTATGTCCGATGATCTTTCGCTTTTGCTCCGGGTCGTCGACTCCCGACAGTGCACTCAGGAACCGCTCTTCCGCGTCGATCGTGACGAGCTCGATTCCCTGATTGGCGCGGAACGTCCGCTCGACCTGGTCGCGCTCGTGCAGGCGAAGTAGCCCCGTATCGACGAAGATGCAGGTGAGGTGATCCCCGATCGCGCGGTGGACAAGTGCGGCGGCCACTGATGAATCGACCCCTCCTGACAGCCCGCAGATGACGCGCGACTTGCCCACGGATTTCCGGATCCGATCGACCTCCTCCTCGATGAAGGCACCGGCAGTCCACGTCGGCTCCGCTTTGCAGATCGTGAACAGGAAGTTCGAGATGATCTCTCCGCCGCGGGGGGTGTGCGCGACCTCGGGATGAAATTGCACACCGAAGATCGGACGCTTCTCGTGGCGGAACGCGCTGATTGGATTTCCCTTGCTCTCGGCCGTGACGCGGTATCCTTGGGGCGGCTGCTCGATGTGATCGCCGTGACTCATCCAGGCGGTAACCGGCTCGTTTGCCGAGAATCCGGCAAACAGTCCTTTGGGCTCGAGCACTTTCATCTCGGCGCGTCCGTACTCGCGCCGGTTGGTGCGGATGACTTCCCCTCCCTCGATGTGGGCGATCAGCTGCATGCCGTAGCAGATGCCGAGCACGGGTGCGATGTCGAAGATCGCGGGGTCGGCGAGCGGGACGTTGTCGCCGTACACAGAGTTGGGTCCCCCACTCAGGACAATGCCGGTCGGCTTCCACTCCCGAATCCACTGCACCGTGCGACTCGGAGGATGAATCTCCGAGTACACTCGGGCCTCGCGAACCCGGCGGGCGATCAACTGCGTGAACTGTGAGCCGAAATCAATTATCAGAATCCGGCTGCTCATAGCACGATGTCTTCTACTTCTCCGGTTTCTGTGTCGAGAATCACCGCGGTGCACTTCCCATGAATCCACCCACACGCTTCGCCGGGATTGATCACCAGCGTGTTCCCTACCTTTCTCCGCGACTGGAGATGAGAGGAACCGTGAATCACGAAGTCGTGCGATTCTACGGATCTGGCGTTGACCTCCGCGATGTCGTGCACCAGCAGGATCCGCTTTCCTCCGACGTCAAAGCTGTGCGGCGACTCATAAATCTCCGTTCCCATTCCGCGGGCGGCATAGGCGGCCAGCGTCTCGCGATCTCCATCGTTCCGTCCGAAGACACCCAGCAATGCCGTACCGCGTTGATGAAATGGCGCCAGACAGAAAGGGGAGCAGTAGTCCCCGGCGTGCATCACCATGCTCACGCCTTTCTGCGAAAGTCTCTCGAGGAGATCCGCGACCGCGGGAACGCGATCGTGCGTGTCGGCCATCACCCCGATTCGCACTACTGGCTCCTCCATTCAGGAGTCTGAATCTCGTTGCGGATCAGATCGTCGTAGGCCTCGCGCCGGGTGATTACCGCGAACCTGTCGCCATCGACGAGGACTTCCGCCGCTCGCGGGCGCGAGTTGTAGTTGGATGACATCACGAATCCGTACGCTCCGGTGGATCGAACCGCAAGAAGATCGCCGGGCTGGGCGTCGTCGATCTGGCGGTCGAGCGCCAGGAAATCACCGCTCTCGCAGATCGGCCCGACTACATCTGCGACGGTTGTTCGCCCCCTCGGATTCACAGCATCGATGCGATGGAAGGCGTTGTAGTGCGAGGGCCGGAGCAGGTCGGTCATTCCCGCGTCTGTGATAATGAATTCCTTCCCGCCGCTCCGTTTTCTGTAGAGCACTCGCGTGAGGAGAACTCCCGCGTTGCCGACCAGGAAGCGGCCCGGCTCGATGATGATTCTGAGACCCGATCCATTGACCAGCGCGCTGATCACCTGACCGAAGTGACGCACGTCAACCGAACGCTCGGCGTCGTACGTCACGGCCAGCCCACCGCCGATGTCGAGCCACTCGAGTTGCAGCTTCGTCTCGCGCTCGATCTCGCGCCGCAGGTGCAGCAGGCGCTGAAGCCCGACCTCGTAGGGGGCGAATTGCGAGATCTGCGAACCGACGTGCATGTCAAGCCCGACCAATCGGATATTCGATAACTTTGCAGCCACCTTGCCCACCGACAGCGCTTCATCGAAGGGGATACCGAACTTCATCCCCTTCTCCCCGGTGCGGGTATAGGGATGCGGGGTATCGACGAGCACTTCCGGATTCACCCGCAACGCAACCGGTGCGACGACGCCGAGGCGATTCGCGACGGCGTCGAGGACGTGGAGCTCCTGCTCGGACTCGACGTTGAAGAAGAGCGCGTGCGCCCTGAGTGCTTCCTCCATCTCGCGCTCGGTCTTTCCGACGCCGCTGAACACGATATCGCGACCGCTGTACCCCGCCTGGAGGGCGCGAAACAGCTCGCCACCCGAAACGATATCGAGCCCCGCTCCCAGCTCCCTGAGCAGCGCCAGAACCGCGATGCTCGAATTCGCCTTCACGCTATAGTGAAGCCGCGCGTCGACGGCCTTGAGCGCGTCCCGGAGCTGGGCGTACTGCTCGCGGATAGCTCCAGCGCTGTACACGAAGCACGGCGTGCCGATCTCCCGCGCAATCAATTCGAGCGGAACACCTTCTGTGCGAAGCCCGGTGGTACTCAAGGGCGAGGTCTCGCTGCTGACCGCGGTTGGATCCTTTTTGCTCGTCGAGGCGACTTCGCGCCCCTTCAGTACGCTTTTGCCCACAGCGCCTCGGCTGTTGATGGCCGTCCGCACTTGAGGCACGTCTTCGGTGGGTCGGCTGACCTGAACTCCTCGTCCGGCAGAACGCGGATCGTCGCCTTCGTTTCCTCCTTTACATCGCTCTCACACTTGGGGTCGCCGCACCAGCCGGCGTAAACGAAAGCGCCATCTCCCTCCATCACTTCGCGGAAGCGATCGTAGGTGATTCCGCCCCGGATGCTGTTATGCTCCCGTCGCTCCCGGGCATCGATGAGCATCGTCTCCTGGATCTGGTGCAGAAGCTCGGCGGCGTCTTCCCCGACCGATGTCAGCGAGACCGCGCGCTTCACGCCGGTATCACGGCGCACCAGTACGGCCTGATTCTGGTCGAGATCGCGTGGTCCGAGCTCCAAGCGCACAGGAATTCCTCGCAGCTCCCACTCGTAGTACTTGGCGCCAGGCTTCATGCCCTCCCGATCGTCGACGTGCACGCGCAGACGGCCGGGCACGCGACGCTCCCAACCGAGCAGGCTTTCCTTGACCAGATGCGCGGCGGCTTTGACGCGCCCCTTGTCCTCTTCGTTCCGCCAGATCGGGACGATCACGATCTCGATTGGAGCCAGGAGCGGCGGAGTTCGAAGGCCGCTGTCGTCTCCGTGAGTCATCACCAAGCCGCCGACCATGCGCGTCGAGACGCCCCAGCTCGTGTTCCACGCGTACTCGATGCCGCCCGCCTCCGTCTGGAATTTGAGATCGAAGGCTTTGGAGAAGTTTTGCCCGAGGTTATGCGACGTCCCAGCCTGGAGCGCCTTGTTGTCCTGCATCATCCCTTCGCAGGAATAAGTGCGCAGCGCACCGGCGAACTTCTCCGATTCCGTCTTCATTCCGGTCACCACTGGCATCGCCATCCACCCTTCCATGAAGTCGCGGTAGACCCCCAGCATTTTGCGAGCTTCTTCCTCGGCCTCGTCATGGGTGGCGTGCGCCGTGTGTCCCTCCTGCCAGAGGAACTCGAGAGTCCGCAGAAACAGGCGAGTGCGCATCTCCCACCGGACGACGTTAGCCCACTGGTTGATGAGAATCGGCAGATCGCGGTAGCTCTGTACCCACTTCGCGTACATCGCGT
>JALYYH010000276.1 GCA_030946665.1 Gemmatimonadota bacterium | reverse complement strand
ACCGCGCCTGCAGCTCGATCATGACAGCGACCTGCTTCCCATTCTGCGCCGCCTCGGTCAGCGCGCGCACGATCTCCGTGTCGCCCGACGTGCGATACAGCGTCATCTTGATCGCGAGCACATCCGGGTCGCGCGCGGCGGTCGTCAGGAAATGCTCGACTGACGCCGGGAACGACTCGAACGGGTGGTGGAGCAAAATGTCATTCTCGCGAATTGCGTCGAAGATCGACCGCGATGGGTCTCTCAGCTCGGGAGGCGTCGCGGGGATAAACGGCGGATCCCGGAGCTGCGGAATGTTGAGGGTGGCCAGCCACATGAGGTCGCCGAGGTCCAGCAATGGTCCCGTCTCGACGAGGTCCGACTCGGTCAGAGTCGGCATTTCGGGAGGCTGATCCTCGAGGACCTCCGCGAGTATGAGATCGCGAAGCTCGCTCGGAATATTTCTGTCCACCTCGACGCGGACGACTTCGGCGAACCGGCGCTGAAAGATCTGCTCCTCGATCATGGCGAGGAGATCATCGTCTTCGTCCGCACCGGCGAGGTCCAGGTCGGAATACCGTGTCACCCGGAATGTGCCGAAGTCGCGTATTTCCATGCCCGGGAAGAGCGCGTCCAGATGGGCACCGACGACCTGCTCCAGCGGCACGAAGTGATTCTCCTTACCGAAAGGCACCCAGCGAGGCAGGCTCTTCGGCACCTTGATGCGCGCCAGCCGCGTAGTGCCGGTCGCCGGGTCGTGAACCTGGACGGCGATCGACAATGAGAGATTCGAGATATAGGGGAACGGATGGCCTGGATCGACAGCGAGCGGCGTTAGCACGGGGAAAACCTGCGACTCGAAAAACTGGTTGATGCGTGCCAATTCAGTTTCTGCGAGGTCGCTCATCCCGACGATCGCGATGCCGTGCTTTGCCAGCTCGGGCAACAGGACCTCGTACAAGCACTTCCGCTGCTGCTCCATCAGGTCGGCAACTCTCTCCGTGACTGCATCGAGCTGCTGACCTGGAGTGAGCCCGTCGGCGGGAACCTGCTGGACTCCGGCGGCGATCTGGCGTCTGAGTCCAGCGACCCGGACCATGTAGAACTCGTCGAGATTCGTGCTGAAGATCGAGAGGAATTTGACGCGCTCGAGCAGCGGGTTTCTCGGGTCGAACGCCTCGTGCAGAACGCGGGCGTTGAACGCGAGCCAGCTCATCTCACGGTTTATGTAAAGAGAAGGATCAAGCGCCATTGTCTATCTTATACCCCTGAGCCAAAGAGTGCTCGGCAAGAGTTATTGTTAAGCTTGACTGCTTGACCATTAGATTCTTCACACCCGTTACCCGGACTTAGAACGTGGGCCACACCGACGCAGTGGTCGTTCTCACCACACTCGCAACATCCGACGAAGCGGTGAAATTCGTGAAAGCCCTGCTGGAGCGACGATTGGTGGCTTGCGGGACAATCCTGCCCGGCACCCGCTCGCTTTATCGCTGGGAAGACAAACTTGCCGACGAGACGGAGGTAGTAGTGATCCTCAAAACCCGGTCGGGCGCCATTCACGGGCTCGAGCGCGCCTTCAAGGAGTTACACCCATATAAAGTGCCGGAACTCCTTGCCGTTCCTGTCAGTGGCGGGCTCGACCGCTACCTGGGCTGGATCAACGACGAGACGAGCCTCACGATCGTCTAAATCGTCCTATAGGGGTGAAACCGCGCCCCTTCTTTCGCGAAAAATCCAAGTGAAGTCCAAACGCGGCGCCGTTGCCGTGCTCATCGTCGCGCTCTGGATCGGCGGGATGGCGATGATGATGCACCGGAACGCCAATCGGAGTGAGGCGCAGCAGCTCGCGGAAGTTTCGCTCAGAGTACAGCCGGAGACCTTTTACTATGTCGTCGAGCGTGATGGTGAGCGTGTCGGCGCAGCATCATCGTCCATCGACACAACGGTCACGGCCCTGGTGGCCGGAGAGTACTTCGTCGGCGATTACCGCGCCGGGACCAAAGGCGCGGAGCGCACATCTGCCCGCCTGGTGACCAGGCTTACTCGCGGACTGCACCTGCTCGACATGAACGCCGATGTGGCGAGACCGACAAAGCCGCTCGCGCTCACTGCTACGGTGCAGGAAGACACCGCAATCCTGATCGGAACGAAGGCGAATGGTCGCAAACCCGCGCGGTACACCTTCCTGGGACCCTTGTTCACACCCACAATCGCGCCGGTCGTCTTCATGCTCGGCGGTCCGCCGAAGGTCGGCAGAAGTCAAAGGATATCGATTTTCGATCCGACATCACGGACGGTGCTGCGACCGACTTTGCGCATACGCGCAGAGTCGCTGTTCACTGTCGTCGATAGCGCATCGCTCGACAAAAGCGGCGAATGGACGGCGGCACATCGAGACACTGTTCGCGCCTGGCGTATCGAAGGAGCTCCACACGGGCTGGACACGTGGGTCGACGGGGCAGGACGCGTTGTGGCCGCCCACGCCGGCAGCTACTCGGCGATTCGCACCGCATTCGAAATCGCCTTCAGAAACTCAAAACCCAAATGATCGAACTAAGAAGTCTGACCAAGAAATACGGCTCGTTCACGGCCGTTGATTCTATCGATCTCAGCGTTCCGGACGGAGAGCTGTTCGGATTTCTCGGGCCAAATGGCGCGGGAAAGACGACGACGCTTCGCATGATCGCCGGCATTCTCCAACCGACGGCCGGGAGCATTCATCTCGCCGGCATCGACTTGAACGCAGACCCGCTGGCGGCAAAAGCGAAGCTCGGGTTCATCCCGGACCGGCCATTCATCTATGAGAAGCTGACGGGTGCGGAATTCCTGCGCTTCGTGGCCGGCCTATACGGACAGGATGGTGAAAAGGTCGAGCACCGTGGGCGAGAGCTGATGGCGCTGTTCGATCTCGAAGAATGGGCCGACGAGCTGGTGGAGAGCTACAGCCACGGCATGCGGCAGAAGCTCATTATCTCCAGCGCGTTCATTCATCGTCCGGAAGTGATCGTCGTCGACGAGCCGATGGTGGGACTCGACCCAAAGGCGGCGCGCATTCTCAAGGACCTGTTCCGCGAGTACGTGCGTCGAGGGCACACCATCATGATGTCGACGCACACCCTCGAAGTGGCGGAAGCATTGTGCGACCGGATCGCGATCATCCAGCACGGGAAGATTCGCTCGGTCGGGACGATCCAGGACCTCCGCGCGGAGGCGACGGGCGGTGGCGGGCTCGAGGAGATCTTCCTCAGACTCACAGGCGAGCGAGCGGCCCGGGACGCGATGGAAGTGCTCGATGCATAGCGAGCCGAGCGAGACACTCAAGGTAGGTGGCTGGATTCGCTTGACGCCGGTGAGGGGGGTCTCCCCCGGTATCGTGAGTGACACGAGCCTCAATCACCTGCTCTCGCCGAAATTCATTTCTGCGCGAGCCCGGCCACTCGGCAAGACCGAGAACCGCGCCGGACGGCTCATCCTTTTCTTCCTCGTCGCCGGCGTATTCTGGACGTTCGTGTTCGGAATGCTCTATCGGCTGCTCCGCTACTTTCGGGGCATTCCGGAGATCGGCGCGCTGCTCGCCGGAAAGCTGCTCGGATTGATGTTCGTGAGCCTGTTCGGAATTCTGATTCTCTCGAACGTGGTCACGGCTCTGTCGAGCTTCTTTCTGGCAAAGGATCTCGACCTCCTCGTCGCCGCGCCTGTGGACTGGCTGCGTTTATACGGCGCCAAGCTGCTCGAGACGACTGCGCATTCGAGCTGGATGGTTCTGCTGATCGCCACACCCGTGCTCACCGCGTACGGAATCAGTTATCACGGCGGATTTCTGTATCCGCTGATAGCGCTGGCGTCGATGCTGCCGTTCCTCTTCATTCCAGCGGCGATCGGTAGCGCGGTAACTCTCCTGCTGGTGAACATTTTCCCGGCGCGCAGAACTCGCGACATCCTGAGCGTGATCGCGGTGCTGGCGGCGGCGGGCGTTGTCCTGCTGTTTCGCCTGGTACGTCCGGAAAGACTGGCGCGCCCTGAAGGATTCCGGTCGCTGGTCGAGTTCATCTCGCTGCTGCGGTCGCCCACGTCGTCGTGGATGCCAAGCGAGTGGGCGGCGCAAGGCATCATGGGGTGGCTGCGTCAGGATCCCGAGCTACTTCCATTTTACATGTTGTGGACGACGGCAGCGGCGGCCGTCGTGTCCGGCGCGGTCCTGCATCGCTACCTGTTCACGCGAGGATTCAGCAAATCGCAGGAGAGTGGTGAGCGCTGGGTTCGTCAGGGTGCGATCGGACGGCGCGTGGCAAAGCTGCTGACACCATGGGGCGTGATGCGACGCGAGCTCGTGCTCAAGGAGATGCGGCTGTTCTTCCGCGATACGACGCAGTGGTCGCAACTGATCCTGCTCACGGTTCTGGTCGTCGTCTACGTGTTCAATATCAAGTTCCTTCCACTGCGAGGCGAAGGGGTCACTTTCTTTCTTCAGAACGTGATTCCGTTCGTCAATCTCATTCTTGCCGGATTCGTTCTCGCCTCCATCGCCGCGCGATTCATTTTCCCCGGCATCAGCCTCGAGGGACGGACTCTCTGGCTGCTCAGATCGAGCCCGCTCGAGATGCGCCAGCTTCTCTGGTCGAAATTCTGGGTTGGAACTCTCCCGCTGCTTGGACTGGCGCTCATTCTGGTGTTCGCCACGGACGTGATGCTTCAGGTGAGCGGATTCATGATGGCCGTGTCGATTTTCACGATCACGATGATGACGTTCGCCATCGCCGGACTGGCGCTGGGATTTGGCGCGCTCTACCCGAAGTTCAACACGGAAAACGCGGCGCAGATTCCCACATCGTTCGGGGGACTGGTGCTGATGATGGCGTCCGTAGCGCTGATCGGGCTGGTGATCGTCATCGAAGCGAGACCGGTTTACCAGTACCTGGGTGCCGAGCTCCTGAACACGGAGCCGAGCATCGTGCGACTCTGGGTCGGATTCGGTGGAGCGACGGCGATCTGTCTTGCGGCGACGTTCTTCCCGATTCGCATCGCCATCAAACGAATGAAAGAGCTCGAGCGGTGAGAACGCTTTCTGTAGCCCGGCACGCCCTGGTCTGGGCGGCGGCAATCATAGCCATCCCGCTCGTCGGCGTCTCGCTGATACTGGATATGACCGGCCAGTCCGCCGCGGACGAATTCCTCATTGCACGCGCCTCGTTGGGAGTATTGCGGACTTATCTGTGGCTGGAGGCCGGAGTGCTTGTGGCAATCGTCGCTGCGGTCGGAGCTCACGTGATTTCGGGCGGTCTCGCTGTACGCCGAGGCGAACGACCGCGTCTGTTCGGCATTGCCCCGGCTTCCGATCGAAGAATTCCGAGCGTGATCGGCTACGCGCTCATAGTACTGGGATCGGCACTGGTCGCGCTCTCTATTTCGACGCTCGGCCTCTTCAATTCCTGCCGGTACATGCGGCTGGTCTGATCCTACCGCGGGGGCCGATTACTGCTCCCGCGCCTTGTCGCGCAGGAATCCGATCGCCTCGTCCTTGGAAGTGAAGATCTTCTTGGCCATCGACCCGTCTCCGTAGTGCACCTCGACGGCAATGCTGAGCGGGACCTGAGTTTCGCTCTGCGGGACATCGATCAGCGCCGCGACCCCCTCGCCCTGAAGCAATCGCACGATCTCGCGGCGAACTTGCGGCTCCGACAATCCGGCTTCGATCATTGCGCGAGCGGCTACGCTCTGCTGCTCGCGAATGAGCCCGAGCAACAGGTGCTGGATGCCGACGTATCCGTCGCCGAACTCGTGCGCCGCCGAGATCGCCTGGTCGAGTACTACTCGCGCGCGCGGTGTGTACGGCAAGTCGGGTGCGGGCGGCCTTCCGGTCGGCTGCCCGACGGTGATCATCTGCTCGACTGCCGACTGCAGCTCGATTGGCTTGGAGCCGAGGTTCTCGAGAACGTCAACGACGAGCGCATCATCCTCCGCCAGAAGGCCAAGGAGCAGATGCTCGGTCCCTACGTATTCATGATGGCGGGCGCGGGCTTCCTGCCGTGCCTTCATCAGGGCGCCGCGGACCCGATAGTTAAAATCGTACCCAGCCAAATGATCCTCCTCGCAACAACCTAAATTTCCTCAGCCAGCCGAGCATCGCAAGTCTGCCCCGTGAACTGCTACCTTTATCGTCGCAAGGGGGCGTCAGGCTGCGAACGGTCCGGGCTGAGGGAGGTCGGCGAAGGATGAACCTCAACCATCGCGAAACGGAAGCACTGGATGCGCTGGCGGATACCTTCGTGCCTTCGCTCGCATTCGCGAAGGATGAGGATCCGGTGCTCTTCAGCATGTCGGCGGGCGATCTGGGAGTGAGCGCCGGCGTAGCGGAGGCGCTCGATCGCATCGAGCCGGCAAAAGCCAAGGCGTTTCGTGTTTTTCTCGCTTTGCTCGAGAATCCGCTGTTCATCGCCAGCGTGTCTTCGAGCGCATCGCGGTTCTCGCGTCTTCCTCACTCGACCCGTGAGCGCGTTCTTCAACGTCTTGCGCGCAGCCTCGTCCCGCAGCTTCGTTCCGCGTATCAGGGCGCTCGCAGCCTGGTGATGCTGCACACCTACGCCGCGAACGGAACGCCGGTGTCGGACGACCTCCTCAGGGCGATTGGATACGCGCCCGAAATCAACCGCAAGGCTACGTCGCCGCGCATTCCTGTCGCGAGACTGGATCATGATACGACGCTCGATTGCGACGTGTGCGTCGTCGGATCGGGCGCGGCGGGAAGCGTCGTGGCTGCAGAGCTTGCTGCGAGAGGACAGGACGTAATCGTGGTCGAAGCCGGCCCGGAAACCACTGGCACCGATTACGACCAGCACGAGTTGACAGGGATGCGAACCCTCTTTCGCGAAGGCGGAGCCTCGGGGACTCGGGATCTCAGTCTCTCGCTGTTCGCGGGCGCGTGCATCGGCGGCGGTACCACCGTTAACTGGCAATCCTGCTTTCGCACTCCCGACGACGTGCGAGAAGAATGGGCCGATGTGTCCGGATGCACCTTCTTTATCGGCGATCGCTTCACGGAATCACTCGACGCGGTGTGGCGTCGCATCGGCGCGTCGACCGACGAGAGCGAAATCAACGAGAACAACGGCGCGATCTGTCGCGGCGCCAAGTCACTCGGCTTCAAGTGGAGCATCATCGCCCGCAATTCGCTCGGCTGTGATATCGAGCAATGCGGCAACTGCATGTTCGGGTGCCGCGTCGGTGGAAAGCAGAGCGCATCGACGACCTTCCTGATCGATGCGATTCGCTCGGGCGCCCGACTCGTCGCACCCTACTCGGCGCGGCGGGTTACGCAGAGCAAGGATCGCGTCACGGTCGATGGCGAAATAAGAGGCTCGGACGGTACGTCGCGGCCGATGCGCATCAAGGCGAAGCGGGTAGTTCTTGCTGCGGGCGCGATAGAAACTCCGGCGCTCCTCATGCGATCGGGATTGAAATCATTGCACCTCGGTCAGCATCTGTACCTGCACCCGACCGTGGCTGTGAGCGGGAATTACGCGTCGCCGGTCGAGGCCTGGAAAGGTGCTCCGCAGACGATCGTCTGCGAGGAATTCAGCAACCTGTCTGAGGGCTACGGATATCGCATCGAAGCCATTCCCGCGCATCCGGGGCTGCTCTCGGCCGGGTTGCCGTGGACGAGTGCTCGCGAGCACAGGCGCGAGATGCAGCAGATCCGTTTCGCCGCGCCGTTCCTCGTGCTCACGCGTGATTCGAGCTCGGGACGCGTGCGCATCACACGCGAAGGCCTGCCGTACTTCGACTATCGGCTGGGAAAGGGGGAGCGAGGGCTCGTCAGGCACGGGATGGCTACCGCCGCGCGACTTCATTTCGCGGCGGGGGCGAAGCGAGTGATGACTCTTCATGCGACGCCATTGATCTGGGAGCGGACGTCGGGGAGCTCGATCGACAGGTTCGTTCGTCAGATCGAGGCCGCACCGACTTCTCCGAACCGGCTGCCGCTGTTCAGCGCGCATCAGATGGGGACGTGCCGGATGGGCACCGATCGCGCTGGCGCCGTGTGCGACGGGGACGGCGCCGTTTTCGGAATGGCTGGCGTCTATGTTGCCGACGCGAGCCTGTTCCCCGCTTCGTCGGGAGTGAACCCGATGATCACGATCATGGCGCTGGCGCGATGCATCGCGCGAGGAATCACTTAACGCGCGCTCGTTCCAGGTGCGCGATGGTTCCATCGCGAACGGCAAGGTACACCACGCCGTTCGGTCCAAATCCTGCGAGCACTCGGTTCTGCGGCAGCTGCACGCGATCGACGAGCTCCCCTTTTCGATTGATGACGTTGTATACGGGGCGAGCGTTGACGTTCTGACTTGTTCTCACCCAGAGATTTCCGTCTGCGTCGGCGCGCGTTGAGCCCGGGACAAACGCCGGCTTGTAATCCGGCAGCTCACTGGGCGGCACCATTGTCAGAGGTGGGAGCGGCCCACCGGCACCGCCGCCAGCGCCCACTGAGGTTACGGTGGTATTTCCGCCACTCGTCACTGTCATCGTGCCGGTTGCGGGACCGGAGCCCGCACCGGCGCCAGATCCACCGCCATCGCGTGGCGCTCCGTCACGCGACGCCCGTGACGCACCGTCGCGGCCGCCAACAGCTGAGCCGTCGACACGCAGCCCCGGACCGAACCCGCCAGCATTTAACTGTCCGCTCGCCCGCGCTTTCTCTATGGCGATCCTCGCCGAATCCACGAAGGCAACCTTCGCCTCATCGGACAGGCGCTCCCATTCGAACGGAATCTTGGGCGACGAGGTGATACCCTGTGCACCAACCCAGTCGACGTGAAAATCTCCGGCTCGAACGAGAGCGATCGTTCCGTCGGGCAGAACCGCCCAGTCGTCACCCTGCGGCAACGGATTCATGTTCGACACAATTCGAACGCCGCCGTCGGGTGACTGCCGGACGCTGAAGTTGATCTTGGGAGTCTTGAACCAGGTGACAGTATCGAGCTTGCGCGTGGCAAGATCGAAGCGAACGAGCGCCGCCGAATCCGGCGGACTCGGGATGTCCGGCAGGCGATTCCCCTGCCCTGGGCGCGGGCCATTGAAAGTGAACTGCGGCGGCGCGCGATAGACGAGCCGTCCCTGCGCGTCGAATCCCGGAGTGCCGAATGGTCCACCAACCAGAAAGCGCACATCATTGGCGCGCGGAGCCGACATCACTCTCGCAATTTTTCCCGACGGATCCACCAGTAGCATCGAGAGCGACGCGGGATCGATGAAGAGCGTCGAGTCGCCACGATAGGCGATTAGCCCGCCCGGTTGCGGCCCGTACGCGTTCGCGGTCGCGCTGGTGGTGTCGGCAACTACCGTCGCCGCCGACAACGACGAGTCGAACATCAGCACTCGGCGTCCAACAATGTCGTTTACCAGAACACCGCCATTCGGGAGGTGGCGCACCGCTGTGACAGCGCCGAGCGGCTCTTTCGCGACGGCGGTGACGGGTCCGAGCTGACGTATGGAGGGCAGTGACTGCGCTTCGCAGACTGAAACGGCGGTCGCCGTCAGGGCAGCAACGGCCAGGCCAATTTGTATTTTCACAGTTGCTTCCGGTTAAGTGTCACGTGCAGAGATCCTAGTTCCGAATGATGATGACCTGTCCAGAGCCACCGCCTGCGCCCGGAGGTCCGCCCTCGCGCATCATCCCAACCCCTCCGGGAAACATCATCATGCCGCCGGCCGCGGCGCCCGCGGTTCCCGAGCGAATCGACGCCAGGTAGCGCGTGTCGAGATAGCTCGCCACCAGTGCGGGCAGCTTTCTCCGCTGATCGGGGGTTAGCAATCGCCTGATGTCCGGCGCAAGCCTGATCAGCATGTCGACGGATGCTTCGCGCGCTTTCTGGTAGCGTCGATACGCTTCGTCGCGATCATACCTGTCAGGAAGTGCCGCCAGATATTTGGCGACCGGCGACCAGATCGAATCGAGATGAATCACGTACCGCCGATTGAGCGTGGCGATGCTATCCGCCTGCGCACCGGTGAGCTCGAGGGTGTCGGCCTGGCGAAGAATGCTGGAGAGCGGATTCACGATGCCTCCGCCGCTTCCATAAATGGCTTTGATCATCGGCTCCGGCGCCTTCTGTCCTCTGGTGGTTCGCCCGCGATCGAGCTGCTGGGTGAGCGCCTGCCGCTCGCGCGTCGGTCCGAGGTCGAAACGCATCATAGCTGTTACGGTGACAGGCGCCCTGATAGCAGTAAACGCCGGAAGGGTGGATCCGAAGCGCTGGTTCACATCGTAGTTGTAGCGCCGGTTCACGGGATCGAATCCGCGGACGGCGAGAAGGTTCGGGTCGGGGATAGAGAACTGCCCCCAGCCCCGGAGATTGTTGTTCCCGTGCAGCATCAGGTCCGCAGCCCCGAGGGGATTTCCGACTTGCAGCGATAGCGTCGCGCGCTGGGGCATCCGGAACTTCACCGGATTGAACGAGATGGACATCGTTGCCTGGGAAGTCCACGGGCCCTGGCAGCTGTTCCGCGCGGCTAGCTGGCCAAGCTGTTTCTGGAGACAATCGCGTGCATTGCCCGTCGCGTTGTCCAGCAAAGTCTGCATCGAAGCCGCCAGCGCGAGGTCAGCAGTCGCGCTCGGCTTATAAATGAAAGCACGATCGTTGGAGTAGCCGTCGCCGTTGACGTCGCCGTTCACGATCGGCGTATACGGCATACCTGACCGGAAGGTACCAAACCAGTTCACGCGCACAGCGTCGAAGAAGTTGTAGCCGAAGTTGTAGTGAATCTGGTGGCGCGAATCAAACGCCGAGCGCGCCCACTCGACATCGAGAGGATTTCCGGCGGTGTTGCCGAAGCCGCGGATGCGCTCGCGCAGATTCGAGTACACGTAAGACAAGCTCCAGCTGTAGTTGGTGCTGAAGCTGGCCGGCCAGATCCCGAATCTGAGCTGCTTGCTATCCGACACGAGATCGGACCGGAGCTCCGTCACGCGAGAGAAGAGCGGCGTCACTTTGGCGTCGCGCGACGCGATGAACCCCGTCGCCGGGACGATACTCGTCGTCTGAACGAATACAGGACGCTGCGACTCGTCGGGTAGCGTGAACCGGACCACTGGTGCGAAGTTGACATCGACGAACCCGGACTGATTCAGGTTGCGCGAATACGTCGCTTCGACCTGTCCCTGGAACCGATTGTTGAGTACCGGTCCGTTCCAGTTGAGATTCGAGCGCAGGCTGCGTGGCGCCGCGTAATCCCTGGCGAAGAAAGTGACGTTCGGTACCGTGCTCGCGAAGACGCTGCCGTCCGTGCATTGCGACGGAATGGAGCCAGGATTGCTCTCGTAGGCTCCCCAGTCGGGAACTGGCGTCGCCGTTCCGGTGCAGGCAACCTGCTGCAGTGCGCTGGCGAGTCCGGTGTTGTCGATGGCGCCGCTGATCAGAGTCGTGTTAGGGGTGTTCTGGAACAGCCCGATCCCGCCCCGCACCACCGCGCGGGGCCCGCGCACAGCGCCCGCGAATCCGGCAATCTGTGGCGCGGTGCCATAGCTCCACGAGAATCCAAAGCGGGGGCTGAAGTACAGGTGATTCGGAACGTTGTCGTTGCTCTCCCCAAAGATCCGCGCGATGTCCGGATTGACAGCCGGCGTCGAAGTGAAGCGATTCCCATCGAGTCGCACACCGTACTGAAGCTGGATGTCGTCGCTCTTCCGGTACGAATCTCCGAGCGAGAGGCCGCCGATGTACTGGCTGCCGCTTCGAACTTTCGGCGCGAGCTGCCTGGTGAACGATGACGGTCGCCGCGCCTCCAGATCCGTCAGCGAATTGAAGGTGAAAGAGCCGAGCGTGTTCGTCTGCTGGTCGAGCGTGAACGCATCCCGGCGCAGCTCGGTGGTGAACTTGATGCGGTGCTTGTTGCTGGCGCTGAACCAGGACAACTGATTTCTGAATTCAGTGCCGGTGTTCGTCTGGCTGGCGTTGATGCTCGGGTTGCCGCCGAATGCAACGGTCTTGAGGCTGCTCGTTCCATCGGGGAAAACCGAGTTGATGCGCACGCTGCCGTTCGGCATGTCGAGGTACGGCGTGCCGTAGTTGCGCGACCGATTGAGGCCAAGCGAGGTCTCGCTCAGAATGCCGATGCCATAGTAGTTGCTGTGTCGCGCCTGCAGTCCACCGTTCCAGTTGGTCCTGTCGCCGCTGTGCGAGGGAAGCTCGTTCGTGAGCGAGGACGCGGGCGTCTGCTGGTTCCAGCTGCCGTTGAACGAGAGGTTCACCGCCTGGCCGGTCGACGAGGATGGCGGCGCGAAATCGAACGTCCCGAACAGCGAGCCCTGTTCTCCCAGCCTGCTGCCAGGGAGCTGGGATGTGATCATCGGAACTCCGAGCTGGCGAAGAATCGCCAGCAGGCGCGCCACCGAGTCGGGAGCGATTCCGGACGTTTGCAGTCCAAGCGCATCGGTGTTGAGCAGGGTACGCATGTCATTGGAGCGGCGTCCGAGCTGATAGGCAAAGTTGTAGAATGATTGATCGGCCTTGATCGGACCCGCGAAGAGTCCGCCGATGGAGACGTTGCTGTATTGCTGGCCGAGCGATCTGGCGGCGCGGTCTGTCCACTGCATCCGGGGCGCGTCGACGTTGAGGCTCATCGTTCGCGTTACGTAGTTGGAGCCGGGCCGTCCGCTGATCTGAAATTGCGCGCCGCTGAATCCGCCGCGAGAGACGTCGTACGGCGTCGTGACGAGCGAAGTCGAGACGTTCGCATCGCGCGGGAGATTGGATCCGCCGTACTGCATCCCATTCAGCGTAGTGCTGTTCTGATCCGGTGAGAGTCCGAGGACCGAGAAGCCGGAAGGATCGCCGTCCTGTCCCGGCACGAGCGTGACTCCCGGCAGCGACGCCGCCATCGACGCGATATCGCCTTGTTGATTCGCGGGAACGGCGCTGTTATCGACGGGCCGTTCACTGCCGCTGATATCCGGAGTCCGGTCGTTCCGATCCGGGCGGTCGCGCTGACCGACGACTCTCACCGTGTCGAGCACTCCGGCCGCGGGCATGAGCCGCGCATCGGCAACGAGGATCTCCTGGTCGGCGGTTCGCTTCACCTCGAACCGGCGCAGCGTGTAGCCGATCGCATTGACTTCGACGAAGTAATCGCCTTCGCCGCCGGGAAAAGTGATCGTGTACCGGCCGTTCTTGTCGGTGCGCGCGCTCCGGTTGACGTTGCCGGAGAGCGACGTCGCCGTGACGCGGGCGTCCTCGAGCGGCTTCCCCTCGGCCGTAAGAATCTGTCCGCGAATTATGTCGAGCTGCTGCGCGCGCGCGGGGAGCGCAAAAGCGAGCGCTGCCAGCAAAGCGACGAGGACCGATCTGATCGTCGAATGCATGTACTTCCGGGCCAAAGTCCAATTATCACGCCGTGCGTCGTGGCGCGCTACTACTTGGACTCCGGCTTTTGGCGGAAGGTTGCCGGCGTGGGCCAGTTACGGACTTGCTGAGTCGCCGGACTTGGGCGGGGTGTTTCTGCGGGGCGCAACGGTGCGGGCTGATTTGAGCAGTCGAATCAATTCCTTGTCGGGCAGCCTGTCCCAATCCTGCGGAAATCGGGCGAGACGGCGGCGCTGCTTATCACACTCGAAGCAGAGCCAGCCCTCGGAATATTCGCCAAGGTAGTCCTCGGCCGCGGTCTTCGGGTGTATGGCCGAGGCGGTCACCGACCAGATTTTCCATTTCATTCCGCTCTCGTCGACGATATCACGAACTGCCATAGCCCGGTCCTCCCGATCGGGAAAATCATTGCAATCGGCGTGCTTGATGAGCTTTTCTGGATCCGCGTTATTCCGGTAACATTAGTTTGCTTTCTGCTGCGCGATCCAGGCGTTCGTGCGGGCCTCGAGGAGATCGAGAGGAAGGGTGCCGCCATCGAGCATCTCGTCGTGGAATCTGCGGATGTCGAAGCGTGGGCCCAGCTCTTTCTGGGCACGTGCCCGCAGCTCGCGGAACCTGAGTTGTCCCACCTTGTAACTGAGCGCCTGCGCGGGCCACGCGATGTAGCGGTCCGTCTCCGACTGGATGGTTGGCTCATCAACAGCGCCTGACTTGCGCATGAAGTCTACGACCTGATCGCGCGTCCATCCCTTGGAGTGGATTCCAGTGTCGACGACCAGACGCACGGCACGAAAGAGCTCAGAGGAGAGTCGTCCGAAGTCCGACGCCGGATCCTGGTAGAAGCCGATCTCTTTGCCGAGCTGCTCGGCGTACAGCGCCCAGCCTTCTGTGTACGCGTTGAAGCCGAGACCATGAAGGCGGAATTTGGGCAACCCGGAAAGCTGCTGCTGCACGGATAACTGCATGTGATGTCCGGGAATGCCTTCGTGATAGGCGATCGCCTCGTCGTTGATCAGCGAGCGGTCCGTGAAGTTGGAGGTCGCAACGACCACGCGCCCTGGGCGCTTGCCGTCCGGACTACCAGTCACGTAGTGGGTGGCCGCCGCGGACTGAAACGCGGGTATGGCTTCGACGGTGACGGGCGACGTGGGGAGAACGGTGAAGAGTTGCGGAAGCTTCGGCTGCATCTGGGCGATGTAGCGACGGAAATCATCTACAATCTGTTCCGACGAAGTCGGAATGTACTTGGGATTGGTTTTGAGCGAGGCACGGAATGCGGCGGCGGCGGCGAAGCCTTCCTTTTTGGCGATAACCATCATTTCGGCCTGGATGCGGGCGATCTCGTTGAGACCGAGTTGATGGATCTCGTCCGGCGTCATGTGGATCGTCGTCCGGCCGTAGATGTCGTTCTCGTAGCGCTTGGCCCCGTCGGGCAGAGCCGTGACCGAGAGAGCAGTGCGCCCGCGGGGCGCGTATTCGGTGCGGACGAACTCCGCGAACGTCCTGTAGGCCGGGATGACATCGGTGCTGATGGCACCGGTGATCTGCTTCGTCAGCCGCGTCTGGTCCACGGGTGAGAAGCTCGCCGGATACTTTCGCGTGGGGATGAGAAAGGGATCGGCGTCGATGATTCCCTGGGCCTGCACGGGAACCTTCTCGAGCAGGAACCGGACTGGCATGAGATTGTCCTTCATGCCGGCGCGCAGAATGTCGGTGGTCTGCGTCAGGACGCGCGGAACCTGGTGAAGACGAGCTACATAGTCCTCGTAGTCCTTCACGGAGTATAGAGGAACGGACAGCGGCAAATCCGCCAGGCTCGTATGAACGCCATTGAACTGGTTGATCGGCATCTCATACTCTTTGAGGTCAAAGTCGGCGATGCGCTGTTGGAGGACGCGAGCCATGAGATCGTGGGAGAGCCGGTCCTGATCGGAGAATCCTGCAGTCGGAATGGCTTTCAGTCGGCGCAGAAAATCTTCGTCCGTCTCGTGGCGCCGAGCTATCGCCTGGAGTGAATAGTCGGCGAGCTTGTCGTTGTAGCGGTAGTCGCCGAAGGCGGTGGCGCGTTCGGGGAAGTTGCGGAGGTCGGATTCGTACTGCTCTTCGAAGAGTGCATTCTGGGCAGCGACGCGATCAGCAACCGGTTTGGCGCTCTGCGCAAAGGCAGAATTCGCCATCGCGGCAAGGAGGACGAGGGTGTGGCGAACGCGCATGGGAGTACCCGCCGGGTTAGCTGATGAGAGGTGAGCCGCAGTTGGAGCAGAATTCCGCGTCGCGCTCGGGGCGCGGGCCGCATTTCTGGCACACGGGAACGTCGCCCGCGCGCATCACTGCCAGCGCCTGCTCCGTGTACCGCGCCTTGAGCGGTTCGTAGTCCAGGTCGGAGATCTTGCCGGTCTGTCGATCGAACTCCAACTCGCGCAGAGCGTCCACGGCGACGCCTTGTCGCGGAGCTGCGCTTTTTCGAGGTGCGCTACGCTGCGCAACCGAAATATCGGCGCGAAAAAGCGGGTACAGCACGAAGCAAAGCGACGCGACAGCGAGCGCGGTCCCAACGAGAAGGGCGGTCATCCGTCGCGCCTCACAGCGGCGTCGAGGGCGGCCAGCTCTCCTTCGGTCGCGGCCACGGGAGGATGGGCCGTCGATGCGGGCTGCGTAGGCAATTTCCACCGCCGCAGCAACGCAGCAACAGCAATCGCGCCGGCGCCGAGTGCAACAAAGGGCATGGTGTACCCGACGAGATTGAATCCGCTCCTCACCGGTGCCATCAGGACTTTCTCACCGTACGCGGCCTTGAATGCGGCGAGAATCTCCTGCGCGCCGTGACCTCCGTCGACCAGTCCCATCACGTCGCTGTGCATCGCCGGCGACACGCTGCACGCAAAGTCCGTCGTGCGGCAGGTGTACACGTCGAGATTGCATCCGCACTGGCAGTGGATCTGGTGCTCGAGATCGTCGCGCTGCGCGGGCGTCATCGACGCCTGTGCATTCGGCTTCGGCGCCAGAGTCACCGGTTTGTAAACCGCCTCGGCGTCCGCCATCGGGCCGTTGAATGTCTGTACCGCGACCTGCGCCGCGCGAATGGGTCGCGGAAATGCGGCGGCGACCAATCCAAGCGCTGGAATGGCAAGTACAAAGCTGCGTCGAGTCATTGGCTCGTTCCGACGAATCGAAGCCTCGTCGATCACGCGCCCACCAGATCAGGAACTGGCTCGCCCAGGTGACGCGGCTTGAGAACCGTCGCGTATCCGCTCTGCGCTCGCTGCCTGTCGGCGGCCGGCCACATCACCACGAGTCCACCAAGCGCCATGAGAGCGCCGCCCAACCAGACCCACCGCACCAGCGGATTGAAGGTGACGCGAATCTCGGCGTCATTGGCGCCGCGCACGCCGGCGAGCACGACGTAGACGTCCTGCTTGAACGATCCCATGATGCCGACTTCCGTCGAGGGCTCGAATGTGGGCGCGCCACGCGAATCGACGTGCTGCCTCTTCTCGCTCGTGATGACACCGGCTGGCTGGCCATCGCGCGTGACGTCGAGCGCGATCGCCGTGACTTCGCGGTTGAGGACGTTGTACCGCGAGATCCCCTGACTCACGAAGGTCCAGCTGTGTCCCCACGCATCGGTGACAGTCTTCGCGTCGCCGGCGTTCAGGGTGAGATCGAACTCGCGCTTGAACGCGAGACCGGCGAAGGCGGCGAAGATCACCACGACGCCGAGGTGCACGATGTACCCACCGTAACGCCGGCGATTGCGCGCAATGAGTCTTGGTAGTGCAATGATCCTTGATTCACCATACATGCGGTGTCGCGCGCCGACTCCTTTGGCGAACTCCTGCACTATGGTAGCGAGCACCAGCCCGCCAAACGTGTACGAGAGCAGCGCGGCGACGTTGTGGACGCCAAACGCAAAAAAGAGGACGCCGACAGTAATCGACACGCTTACCGGAATGAGAAACTGCCGCCGGAGGTTCGCAACAGATGCGCGTCGCCAGGCGATCAGCGGACCGACACCAGTGAGCAGCAACAGCAGCAGGCCGAGCGGGATGTTCACGGTGTTGAAGAAGGGCGGACCGACCGTGATCTTGTTCCCCCGCACGGCTTCGCTGATGATCGGGAAGAGCGTTCCCCACAACACTGAGAATGCGATTCCAACGAGCACCAGATTGTTGTACAAAAACGCCGCCTCGCGACTGACCATGCTCTCGAGCTCGGCCGTCGATCTCAGATCCTTCAAACGTGTAGAGACCAGATATGCAGTGACGACGATCGCGAGAATCAGAAATGCCGCGAACCACTTCCCTACCGGTGACTGCGCGAAGGAGTGGACGCTCGAGATCACGCCGCTGCGCGTGATGAACGTCCCGAAAATCGAGAGCAGAAATGCAGACACCACAAGCGTGACGTTCCATTTTCGCAGCATCCCGCGTTTCTCCTGCACCATGATCGAATGCAGGAACGCGGTGTTCACGAGCCACGGTAACAGCGACGCGTTCTCGACGGGATCCCACGCCCAGTATCCGCCCCAACCGAGCTCGACGTACGCCCACCACATGCCGAGCACGATCCCCACGGTATTGAAGAACCAGGCGAGCAAAGCCCATCGTCTTACCGCGGCCAGCCACTCGGCGTCCAGTCGTCTCGTCAGCAGCGCGGCGATCGCGAACGCGAACGGGATCGAGGTGCCGACGTAGCCGAGGTAGAGATTGGGCGGATGGATCGCCATGCCCGGGTTCTGGAGCTGCGGATTGAGCCCGCGTCCGTCGGGCGGAATCCAGTCGAGCCGCTCGAAAGGATTGGATCCGAGGCAGATCGTAGCGAGGAAGAAGACGAGAATGAGAGCGAGGGTGCCCGACACATACGGCATCAGCTCGCGATTCCGGGTGCGATTCGTCCAGAGTGTGATGGCCGAATAGATCGAGAGAATCAGGGCCCAGAAGAGCAGCGATCCGGATTGTCCGCCCCAGAACGCGGTGATCGTGTAGACCTTGGGCAGGTTCGCGCTGGTGAACGACGCGACGTACTTGATCGAGAAGTCGTGGGTGAGGAGCGCGGTCCAGAGTCCGATCGATGCCAGGACGACCATGGCGAGAGTGGCGTAGATAGCTCTCTCGCCGCTCTCGATGAGATCGCCGCGGCGCATCTGTCCACCCGCGAACGATACGGTTGCTGCCCAGGCCGCCATGAGGAGGGCAACCCAGAGGGAAAGCTCACCAACCAGGATCACGCCCGCTGCTCCGCTTTCTTGTACCCGGGAGTGTCCTTGTATTTCTCGGGCGCGTTCTCGTAGCGCGACGCGCATTTGGCGAGGAGGGTGGTCGCACGGAAGGTACCATCGTGGCCAAGCCGCCCTTCAACGACGACGTCGACGCCATCGGTGAAGGTGTCGGGAGTGATCCCGCGATAGACGACGCTATAGGTCTGCGCGCCGTCGGTCATCTTGAACGCGACCTGTCGCCCGCCCGGCTCGCGAATGATGGAGCCATTCACTACCCGCGCGCCGACCTTGACCCCCGTCTCGTAGAAAGTCGGGTCAGCTTTGGTCCTGGCCGAGAGCTCGCCGGGCGTCAGGTAGTAGACGCCGGTGTCCTTGATGGCACTGGTCGCGAGGTAGCCCGCCGTTCCGATGACGAGCGCGCCTCCAATCAGAAATTTGGTGCGAGGTTTCACGATCTAAATATATGGAAACGCGCGATGGTTCAGCACCCGGCCGCTTTCTGCGTCGAATGACGTATTCCCATCGGGGGCTTGGAATCCCATCGTTTCGGGAGCAAGCGACGGATACCTGGGTACCGGCGACTGTCGGCGCGAGATGAATTCGCGAACCATTAAATCGGAGAATCGACCCGCCCGCCCCCTACCTTATAGTACGCGAGAGCATCACCGCGCCCGCCGCCGTTCCTATTGCATCCCACGTCAGATCCCGCACGCTGAAGATGTTTCCCGGCGTGCGCTGGTCGTGGATCTCGCGACCGACGCCAACAGCCAGCGTGAAACCGATCGCGCCGCCAAGCGCGGGGCGATGATTGACCCGCACAGCCTGCAGCGCGCTGTAGGTGAGACTCTCGATGAACGCCGACATGAAAAAGTGCTTGATCTTGTCGGGGCTGAACCAGCTGTCGTGAACCACCGCGGTCTGGGCGAAAACCAGATTGACCGCGAGACAGAATCCGGCGAGTTGATTCATCTCGGTTTGCGTCCGGATTTTTTCGGCGTCCTGCTCTGAATCTTGGCTTTGCCTGAGCGGCCGCTCCTCTTTGCGTCGCGGGGCCTGGGAGACGGGTGAAGTCGACGCAGCTTTTTCCCTGCGACCGGCTCGCCCTTGTCACGCGCCCAGAACAGGGTTGCGCGCACGGCCCGCTGCCAACCATTCAACAGCTCCGTTGCTGACTGTCTGGGCATCACCGGCGCGAATCGGGCAAACTGCCTCGTGCCAATGAACTCCGCGGCATCCGCCCACACACCGCCCGCAATTCCAGCCAGGCCAGCCGCGCCCAGGGCAGTCGTCTCGATCATGTCTGGCCTCTCTACTGGGATCCCCAGAATATCCGACTGGAACTGCAACAGCCAGTTGTTCGCCGACGCCCCACCGTCGACTCGGAGAGACTCAAACTGTACTTTTCCGCGCCTCGCCATCACCGTCAGCATCTCGGCGGTCCCGTAGGCCATCGCTTCGAGGGCGGCTCTGGCGAAATGCGCTCGCCCCGTCCCGCGTGTCAGACCGACGATCGTTCCGCGCGCGTTCGGCTCCCAGTTGGGAGCGCCGAGTCCGACAAGCGCCGGGACGAAGTACACACCGTCGTTCGAGTCGAGAGAGCGGGCGAGACGCTCGCTCTCCGGAGGATTGTACAGAATTCCAAGCCCGTCGCGCAGCCACTGGATTGCCGCGCCGGCGATGAAGATCGATGCTTCGAGTGCGTAGGCGGCGCCCCCCTTCTCGTCGCACGCGACGGTCGCCAGCAATCCCTCGCTCGCCTTGGGAACGTTCTTTCCCGTGTTCAGCAGCAGAAACGCGCCAGTCCCGTAGGTGTTTTTGGCATCCCCTTCTCCGCAGCAACCCTGACCGAACAGCGCTGCCTGCTGATCTCCTGCGACGCCGGTGATCGGCAGCGACTTGCCGAAGAAAGAAGTCACCGTTTTCCCGAAGTCACCCGCTGACGGGCGTACCTCGGGAAGAATATCGGACGGCACGTGAAAGATGTCGCACAGCTCCTTGCTCCATCTCAGTCGCTCGATGTCGAACAACAGTGTGCGCGACGCGTTCGTCGGATCAGTCGCGTGGACTCGCCCGCCAGTGAGCTTCCATATCAGCCAGGTGTCGATCGTGCCCGCAAGCAGCCGCCCGTTTCGCGCGACGAATGCAGTCTCCGGTCTCTTGAGCAGCCATTCGATCTTCGTCGCCGAGAAGTACGGATCGGGACGCAGGCCGGTGCGCTCGGCGATCATGCTGGTGCGATTCCTCAGCTCCGCGCACCGCTCCGTCGTGCGGCGGTCCTGCCACACGATTGCTCGCGCCAGCGGCTTGCCGGTGTCGCGATGCCAGACGACGACAGTCTCGCGCTGATTGGTGATGCCGATGACATCGGGCATCACCCGACTCGCCGAGATTGCTTCACGCGCCGCAAGCAGCGTGCGTTCGAGGATCTCGTCGGCGTCGTGCTCCACCCAGCCAGGCTGCGGAAAGTGCTGAGTAATCTCCTGATATCCCCGCCCGGCAACCTTGCCGTCGGCGGCAATCACCAGCGCGGTTGTGCCGGTAGTGCCCTGGTCTATGGCGAGCACGTGTTTCATTCCGTCCTCGGCGCCTTTCGCCGCTCGGGAAAGTGCTCGTCGAGGAACTCGATCAACGCACTTTCTTCCGGCGCATGGCCCACTCCGTTATCAGCTGACCTCAGCTTCTTCGGAAGCGTGATGGTGGTGCCACTCCGGAGGTAGCGCATGACGATCACTGGGTGCACATAGGACTTCCTACATATAGTGGGCGTGTTCCCCAGCTCGGCGGCAACGAGCCGAACGGCGGTGACGACGTTCTTCTTACGCTCACTCTGACTCTTGCCCTTCCCCAGTTCCGCCAGAACCGTCGCGGCGCGCAACGTTCCGCCCCACGTCCTGAAGTCCTTGGCCGTGTACGGAAACTGGGCGATCCGCTCGATGTAGTCGTTCACGTCGCCTGAGTCGACGTTCTGCCACTTCCCGTCCTCCAGGTACCTGAACAGTCTGGGCCCGGGGGTCTTCAGCAGCTCGGTGACGAATCGGGCTAGATCCTTACCCGTGACGACGTTCCGCTGCGTGATCGATCTCTTGCCGCGGTACTCGAATTCCACGGTGCTGTCGTCTAGCACCAGGACGTG
>JALYYH010000269.1 GCA_030946665.1 Gemmatimonadota bacterium | reverse complement strand
ATGAAGACTTCCGTCACGATGATGTATGGACTCGGAGAGACCCTCGGTGAGCGGTTGGAGCACCTCCAGCGCGTAAAGGAAGTGCAGGCGCGCACAGGCGGATTCACGGCGTTCATATGCTGGCCGCTCCAACCGGAGAACACTCCGACTATGTCGCACCAGCCAAAGACGGGCGCCACGGAATACCTCCGCACGGTCGCCTTCGCGCGGGTCGTCCTCGACAATGTCCCCAACCTTCAGTCAAGCTGGGTCACGATGGGAATGAAGATCGGACAGATCGCATTGCGCTTCGGATGCAACGACTTTGGCTCGCTGATGATCGAGGAGAACGTCGTTTCCGCCGCGAATACGACGCACCGGACATCGACCGGCGAGATGGAGCGGCTCATTCGCGATGCGGGGTTCACGCCGGCGCGTAGAAAACAGGATTACACGCTCATCGATCCGGTACCCGCGATTCATGCGGATGCCGCGTGAGTCGCGCGGTGCCACATTGCCGCCGGCCAGCCCGATAAGCAATGTCCGTGTCGGCATCGGCTACGACTCCCACCGGTACGCCCCCCACCGCCCCCTGACACTTGGCGGCGTTTTGATACCATCGGAATTCGGCCTCGAGGGTCATTCCGACGCCGATGCGATTTGCCACGCGATTACGGACGCAATACTCGGGGCGGTGGGACTCGGCGACATTGGAGAAATGTTTCCCGACGCCAATCCGGCGAACAAGGATCGTGATTCTATCGGGATGCTCGAGGCGGCGGTGAGGCGAGTGGCGAGCGCCGGACACGCAGTTGGACAGGTCGACGTTACCGTGATCGCCGAGCTCCCCAAGCTCTCACCCCACCGCGAGAAGATTTGCGCGCGGCTGGCAACCGCTCTGGGTATCGATTCGCGGAGCGTGAGCGTCAAGGGTAAGTCGAACGAGGGCATGGGTTGGATCGGACGTAAAGAGGGCCTCGCCTGCATCGCCGTTGCCACGCTGATAGTGAAACGCTAGCGAATGCTCCAGTCAATAACAGGGTGGCTGGGTGACCTGCCGCTTGGATCACTCTATGTCACGATCGCCGTGCTGTCGGCCTTCGAGAACTTTTTTCCCCCGTTTCCGTCAGACGCTGTTATCGCGTTCGGCGCGTTCCTGGCCGACAGAGCGCACGGCTCGGCGTTCACGGTTTTCTTCCTGGGCTGGTTTGGCAACGTCTCCGGAGCGTGCATTACCTACGCGCTCGGGCGCCGGTTCGGCTCCAAGGCATTTCTGCGACGTCTGGAGAAGTACGCTGGACCTGACGCTAAGCAACGGATTAAACAGCTGCACAAGCGTTACGGGTTCGGAGGACTATTCGTGAGCCGGTTCCTCCCCGGGGTGCGCGCGATTGTTCCGCCATTCGCTGGCGCGATGAAACTTCCGCCCTTCAAGGTCCTTCTCTCTATCGCTACCGCGTCGGCGGTCTGGTTTGCCCTCATTACTTTCCTGGCTTTCCGAGCGGGTGAGAATTGGGATGTCGTAGAGCAGTATCTGGTTCGATCCGGCAAGGTGGCCGGCGCAGTCGCCATCGGCATAGTGCTTCTCTCGGTAGGTCTCTGGCTCATCAAGCGCAGCGGCAAGAAGCGTGGGTGACAAGCGGGCGGAGGACGCGCTCTCCCGCGCATTTTACGTCGAGCGGTTCGACGATTTTCTTGCGTTGGAGCAGGGCGCGTCTGTTCAGACCAGCAAGGCGTACAAACTCGATATAGCCAGGTTCGTAACCTACGCCTCCGTCAAAGGCGCCTCATCCGCGAGTGAAATCGGGACGCGCGCCCTCCGCGAATACGTCTACCACCTGAAAGATCTCGGACTCGCGCCAGCGTCCATCCGGCGTAACGTCTCGGCCGTTCGCACCTACTTCAAGTTTCTTCTCGGTGAGGGTCTGGTCGTGAAGGATCCGAGTGAGCGCCTGGAGACGCCGAAGCGCTGGCGCACTCTCCCCGAAGTCCTCGGCGTCGAAGAGATCGAGAAGCTGCTCGCCGCGCCGTCGCTCGATGAGCCCCTGGCGTTCCGCGATCGCGCGATGCTGGAGCTCGCCTATGGTGCTGGCTTGCGGGTATCCGAATGGATCTCACTGAACGTTCGCGACGTGATGCTGCAGGACCACCTCGTGAGGGTGTTCGGCAAAGGAGCCAAAGAGCGCCTGGTTCCCATCGGGCGGAAAGCGATAGGAGCGACGGCGGTTTATCTCCGCGAGCTCCGACCATCGTTGGAGAAAGGCGAAGGTAAGGGCGTGCTCTTTCTGAACGCGCGCGGGCAGCCACTATCGCGGATGGGCGCCTGGAAGATTCTCCGCAAATACGTGCGTCAGGCGGGAATCACAAAGCCCGTGTCGCCGCACACATTGCGGCATTCGTTCGCGACGCATCTCCTCGAAGGAGGCGCGGATCTGAGAGCCGTGCAGGAGATGCTCGGGCACGTGGACATTTCAACTACTCAGATCTACACGCATATCGATCGCGAATATCTGCGCAGCGTTCACAAGCAGTTCCATCCGCGCGCCTGAGAAAAGGCTAGAATTACGCATGCTTCTCGTCATCGACAACTACGATTCCTTTACGTACAATCTCGTTCAGTATCTTGGTGAGCTGGGCGAGAGGCCATGCGTGAGGCGGAACGACGAGATCTCCGTCGAGGAGATCGGGGGGATGGGCGTCACGCGACTCGTGATCTCTCCGGGGCCGTGCACTCCGGCGGAAGCAGGGATTACGGTCGCGGCAATAAGGAAATGGGGAAAGACGATTCCGATCCTCGGAGTGTGTCTGGGACATCAGGCGATCGGTGAGGCATATGGGGGTAAAGTCGTGCGGGCGCGTAATTTGATGCACGGCAAGACTTCGCTAATAACCCACGACGGAAGGGGGATCTTCACGAACATTCCCAATCCGCTGGAAGTGATGCGCTACCATTCTCTGGTGATTGAATCGCTGTCGTTGCCCAATGATCTCGAGGTGATAGCACGTGCCCAGGATGATCGCGCCGAGATACACGCAGTCAGGCACCGGGCGCATCCGGTATGGGGGGTGCAATTCCACCCGGAGTCGATTCTCACCCAGAGCGGCAAGGAGATTCTGAAAAACTTTCTCAGAGTGAGCGCATGAAGGCTTTGATTCTCGCTGCGTTCGCGTTCGTCGCGTTCTCGACCCTAACGCGCGCCCAAAACACGACGGCCAGCCCTATAGACACGAATTACGTCGAGTATCATGAGTCGCCCATTTCCCTCCCGCTGGGTGTGGGGCTGCGCATTCCATCCTATGATCGCGTCAATGGCCTCAGCCTTCCCTGGGGACCTCGACTCGACCTGGGCAACGAGAGCTTTCAGCTCGACGGCCTGGTGACTTACCGTTCGAACCTCGGCAAATGGGATCCTTCATTGGAGGGCTTCGCGCGGCCAGGGGAGACCAACGAGCTGAGAGTGTTTGTTGGGAGAGGCACCTTCACCAACGATTCATGGATCCGCTCCGACCTCGTGAATTCACTCGCGGCGCTCGGCGTTGGAAGTGACTCGCGCAACTACTTTCGTGGAGACCGCGCTACGGCGCGCTTCACCCGGACTCTCACTAGATCCGCGGTCACGTTGACGCCCTTCGTTGGTGGAATCATCGAGCGCGATTGGTCGACTGGTTCGATTGTGCCGATCAAATCGCCGTGGAGCTTTGTCGGTAAGAAGGGAGTTCTCAGCATGAAGCGGCCGAATCCACGAGTACAGAATGGGCGCATCGGTTCCGTTCTCGCGGGGTCCGGTATCGAGCTGGCCCAGGGCGGTGTAAGCGCGAAGCTCGATGCGGCGTTCGAACACTCGCTCAGTACATCTCTGACTGCTGACTGCTCGGGATTCCCCACCGATGCGGCGTGCCGGCCTACCGGACAGTCGTTCTCTCAGGTGACGCTACACAGTCATGTGGATTTCCCGACATTCGGTTCGCAGACATTCACCTTTCTTGGACACGCCGTATTCACCGGGAAAAACATCGCACCGCCCCAACGCTTCGCCTACATGGGAGGCGCCGGAACGTTAGCCACCGTCAACCTGTTGGCGCTCGGCGGCGACCATCTCCTTTACGTTCAGGGCGACTACATCATTCCGATCGACCGCATCCAGGTGCCATTCCTTGGCAGTCCATTTGTGGGTCTGCGATACTCCGCCGGCAACGCGGGTGAAGGGAAGCTCCCACCACTCATCCAGAACCTTGGCGTAGGTGCCGGCGTTGGCTTCTTCCGCGTGGATTACAGTCTCGATCCCGCGCGAAATCGCTCACCGCTCTCGCGTCGTTCGGCGGTTACCTTCGGAATCGAGCTACCGATGTGAGCGCACTTAAAGTTTGCTCAGTTTCTGCCCTCTGGGTATATTACTGAGCGTGACTTTCGCATCGTGTCGCGCAAAAATGGGCGGGTAATGGGGACGCTAGTGGTCATTCCGGCGCGCCTCGGGGCTATGCGCCTCCCCCGCAAGCCACTTCGTCTCC
>JALYYH010000268.1 GCA_030946665.1 Gemmatimonadota bacterium | reverse complement strand
GATCACGAACCATTTGGAGCGAACGCGCTCCAGGTACTCTCGCTTGATGATCGCCCAGAGCTTAGCCATGTCCGGTCATCCCCTCTTCGACGCCTGTTGCGCCTACTTTCTGCAGGAAGATCTGATGCAGTGAAGGCTGGATCATCTCGAACCGCTGCACCGAGGCGCCGGACTCCACTATGCGGCGCAGCAACGCCTGCGGATCCGCGCCCGGAGCCATCTCGATCTCGAAGAATCGATTGGAGTCGTCCGCGCGCTTCACCAGCGAATGATCGCGTAGTATGGAAGCGACCCCGTGCATTCCGTCACCCTCGAGAGCAAGCGCGATATTCCGCTGGCCGTGCTCCTCCTTCACATCCGTGATCGAGCCATCGAGCACCTTGATTCCATTCGCGATGATACACACCGAATCGCACAGCCGCTCCGCGTTGTCCATCAGGTGGGTGCTGAAGATCACCGTCTTTCCGCGCTTCTTCAGCTCCACGACCGTATCCTTGAGCGCCTGCGCGTTTATCGGGTCGAGTCCGCTGAACGGCTCGTCCAGAATGACGAGATCAGGATCGTGCAGCAGCGTTCCGATGAACTGCACCTTCTGCTGCATTCCACGCGACAGCTCGTCGATCTTGGAGAGGCCCCAGTCCTTCTCCGGCGTCTTGAGCGACAGACGCTCGAGCCACTCGTCGATGCGCCGTTCGGCATCCCTTCCTCTCACCCCCTTCAACTCGGCGAGGAATTTGAGGACCCGCTTCACCTGCATCTTGCGATAGAGCCCGCGTTCCTCCGGGAGATAACCAAGTCGCTCGGTGATCTTCGGATCGCTGGACGGATGCCCGAAGATGTGAATCGTGCCGGAGTCCGGCGCGATAATGTTGAGAATCATCCGTATCGTCGTAGTCTTACCGGCACCATTGGGGCCGAGTAGCCCGTAAACGCTTCCGGACGGAACTCGAAGTGTGAGGTCGCGCACCGCCGTGTGCTCGGCGTATCGCTTGGTGATGTTGACTATGTCGATGGCGTATTCGGTCATTACCTTCGCCGGTGGGGTCAGTCGGAACCAAAATATACGTGAAAACCGAATGTCAGTTTCAGACACCCTGATCATCGCGTTCCTGTTTCTCGCAGCGGCGGCACTCTATGCATCCGTCGGACACGCGGGTGCATCGGCGTACCTGGCCGTAATGGGATTGTACAATTTCGCGCCAGCAGTGATGAGGCCGACGGCGCTCGCGCTCAACATCCTGGTGGCAGCGGTGGCGACAATAAAGTTCTATCGCGCCGGGTTGTTCTCGTGGAGTCTCCTCTGGCCGTTCGCCGCTGCGTCGATTCCGGCTGCGCTTGTCGGAGGGGCAATAACACTTCCGGCACGCTGGTACCACATCGTCGTCGGCGTCGTTCTGCTCTACGCGGCGGCGTGGATGTTCCGCTCGGCATTCAGGCCTCTCGGCAGAGAACCGCATCCACCGCCTCTCTGGGCGGCACTCGTCGCGGGGCTGCTGATTGGATTTCTGTCGGGACTCACCGGTGTCGGTGGCGGAATATTTCTCAGCCCGCTGCTGCTCTCCATGGGATGGGCCGAGACGCGTGCGACATCCAGCGTCGCCGCGCCGTTCATACTCGTGAACTCGATCGCAGGATTCCTCGGCCACTTCTCGAGCGTATCACAGCTCCCGGCTAACATTCCGGTCTGGAGCGTCGCTGCTGTGTTGGGCGGATGGATCGGAGCCACTTATGGAAGCAAGCGCGCTCCTGCGCCCGTGTTGAGACAACTGCTTTCTCTGGTGCTCATCGTGGCCGGCGTGAAGATGATCCTTTACTGAAATTCATCGCCGTGGCACGAGCTCACTCTCACCCGTTTATCCGATGGTGGCGGCGCCGACAACTGGCGAGCGTGAATGCAGTCATTCACATCAGGGCAGTATGTCAGCAACGAGATCAGGCAGCAGCAGCACATTGACCGACCTATCGTCTCAGCTTGCGGAGGCTGTCGCGAAGGCGGGGAGCTCCATCGTCGCAATCCACGCGCGGCGCCGCATTCCGTCGAGCGGTATCATGTGGCGCGAGGGAGTGATCGTCAGCGCAAGCCACACGGTCAAGCGCGATGACGAGGCGCCAATCACGCTTCCCGGTGGCGAATCGACGACGGCCACGATCGTCGGCAGAGATCCGGCGACCGATCTGATCGCGCTTCGCGTTAAAGGCGCGGAATCTCATGTCGCACCAAAAGCTGATGCTGCCGGCCTCAGAGTCGGCTCGCTCGTCCTGGCTGTGGGCCGGCCCGGGCAACACGTATCGGCGAGCTTCGGCATCATCAGTGCGATCGGCGAGGGTTGGCGAACCTGGCAGGGCGCGCGCATCGATAAGGTGCTGCGTCTCGACCTCGCGGTGTACGACGGCTTCTCCGGTGGGCCACTCGTCGA
>JALYYH010000267.1 GCA_030946665.1 Gemmatimonadota bacterium | reverse complement strand
CGGGGGTCTTCAGCAGCTCGGTGACGAATCGGGCTAGATCCTTACCCGTGACGACGTTCCGCTGCGTGATCGATCTCTTGCCGCGGTACTCGAATTCCACGGTGCTGTCGTCTAGCACCAGGACGTGGGACTTCCGCATCGTAGTGATGCCGAAGGTGTTGTTCTCTTTCTGGTAGCGCTCGCTACCGACACGAAAAAATCCGTGGGAGATGAGTCGCACGATTCCGGCGCACACTTTCTCCTTTGAAAGTCCGGGTCGCCGAAAGTCGCGCATGATCTTGGTTCGAAGGGCGGGGAGATCGCGTGCCATCTGACGCACTCGGTAATACTTCCGGAGCTCGCCCTTCTCGACCGCTCTCGGATGGTACTTGTACTGCTTGCGGCCCCGCGCATCGAAGCCCCACACCTGAATCGCGGCTCGCGCGTTTGTCGAGATGTGGACGTCGCGCCAAGCCGGCGGAATACGGAGCTTGTCTATCCGCTCGAGCTCCGGCTTGCCGCCGATCGCTCGGCCGCCCGGGCCGGCGTAACGAAAGCCTTTGTTCTTCGAGCCTTCACGAACGATCCATTGTCGGGCCATCTAATCCAGGACGGTGGTTTTCTCAATTTAGGGAGAGGGGCGAGGGGCGTCCAATCAAATCGAGGACGGTCGCATTAACCTCTCGACTTTCGAGCTAGATTTCAGGAATATGCCCTTCAAATTCCTGACTCTGGAGGTCGCCGACCGCATCGCCGTTCTGACGGTCAATCGGCCTGACAAGCTCAACGCGCTGAACGATGCGACGATCGCCGAGCTGGGAAACGCGATCGATCAGATCCGCGTCGACGATTCGATCGGCGGGGCGATTCTCACCGGAGCCGGACGCGCATTCGTCGCCGGCGCCGACATCTCCGAGTTGTCGAACCAGACTCCGGTGCTAGCCAAGGCGCGTGCGCGCGCCGGCCAGGACGTGTTCCGGCGGTTCGAGACCTGCCCCAAGCCCGTCATCGCGGCGGTCAATGGTTTTGCGCTGGGCGGCGGATGCGAGCTGGCGATGTCCTGCCACATCCGCATCGCATCCGACGTGGCCAAGTTCGGTCAGCCCGAGAGCAAGCTTGGGCTCCTCCCCGGATACGGCGGTACGCAGCGACTCCCCCGCCTGGTAGGAAAGGGGCGCGCGACTCAGCTCCTTCTGACTGGCGAGATGATCGACGCAGCCGAAGCATTCCGTATCGGACTGGTCAACCACGTCGTCCCCGCCGCTCACCTGCTGAACGAAGCGACGAACATGATGAAGTCGATTCTGGCGAATGGTCCACTCGCCGTCGCGTTGTGCATCGAAGCAATCGACCGTGGTCTCCAGATGTCGCTCGAGGAAGGCCTGATACTCGAGGCGAATCACTTCGGACTTCTCGCCGCCACCGAAGACATGCGCGAGGGCACTCGCGCCTTCCTCGAGAAGCGCTCACCCGCGTTCAAGGGAAAATGAGCATCGCCCCCGTCGAGTCGCCTGCGCGCGCATCCAGCGCGGACTCGGCGGTCGCGCGCATCCGGGTCGCGAGCATCGCGATCCGGAATTTTCGCAATCTCGAGCGCGTCAACCTGAATTTCCCCGCTGAAGGAGTCGCCCTGATCGGCGACAACGGCCACGGCAAGACGAATCTCCTCGAGGCCATCTACTATCTCGAAATCCTGCGATCGATTCGCGGCGCGCGCGATCAGGACCTCACCCGGTTCGACGCGACGGGATTCCACATCGCCGCCAGGGTTTACTGCCCGCAGGAACACGACATCGGCGTGGGCTTCGAGCGGTCGAGCAAAAAGAAGAAGGTGACGCTGGACGGTTCGGTCCCTCGAAGACTTACAGACGCGCTCGGCAAGCTCCCGTCGGTGATGTTCTCGCCCCGCGACCTGGAGCTGGTGAGCGGCGCGCCGAGCGAGCGGCGTAGATATCTGGACCTGCTGCTGGCGCTGACCGACAGGAAATATCTGAATGCGCTGAGACACTACCGCGTCAGCCTGGCTCAACGCAGCGCCGCGCTCCGCAATGCTACGAGACGCGGAGCGAACGATTCAGGGGTGTCGGTGTGGGAGCCGGCGCTCGCCGAACACGGATCGGTGCTGATCGAGTCACGAGCGAAATGGGTGAACGACCAGGCAGCCGAGTTTACGCGCGCGTCGGAAGAGATCGGCGAGAAGCGGCGTGCTGAAATGCGCTACGTAAGTCCCTTTGCCGATTCCGAAGCCCGCCACGACGTGCTGCTCGCCGCATTCGAGGAGAAACGCTCGCTCGACATGCGTCGTGGTGTTACCCACGTCGGCCCTCATCGCGACGATCTGGAGCTGACTCTCGATGGCAGAGATCTGCGACTGTTCGGCTCGGCCGGCCAACAGCGGACCGCGGCGATTGCGTTACGGATGCTCGAGGCGGCGACTTTGCGCGATCACGCGGGTGCAGAGCCGGTACTGCTGCTCGACGATCCATTTGCAGAGCTGGACATCCGGCGCTCCGCCCGCATACTCCTCATGCTCGAGAGACGCGGACTCGGCCAGACCATTCTCGCAGTCCCGCGTGAAGCCGATATCCCGCCGGGACTGATGCGATTGGACAGGCTATCCGTGAGAGATGGAGTGGTCAATGAGATGAGCGTGCGGATGAGAAGTTTTGAGTAGGTTCGAAACCAAAAAACCCTGAAGCGAGGCCATACAATGAGTCAACCAATCGGAAAGCGAAACGCGCACGACTACAAGGCCCGTCTCGTCTGGGACGGCAATCTGGGCGAAGGCACATCGACCTACACAGGGTACGGGCGCAAGTATCGCGTTCAGTTCGACGGCAAACCCGACCTTCCCGGCAGCGCTGACCCGATCTTTCGCGGCGACGCCAACGTCTACAACCCCGAGGATCTCTTCGTCGCGGCACTCTCTTCGTGTCACCTGCTGTCGTATCTCGCGCTCTGCGCCCGCAGCAAGATCAACGTCGTCGCCTACGAGGACGACGCTAGCGGAACGATGGTGATGCGCCCCGATGGCGCCGGAAAGTTCGAGAGCGTGACGCTTCGCCCATCGGTGACGATCGCGCCGGGAAGCGACGAGAAGCGCGCGATGGAGTTGCACGAGACCGCGCACGACATGTGCTTCATCGCGGCCTCCGTCAGTATTCCCGTCCTGCACGAGCCGCAGATCAGAATCGCGACGGAGGCGACCTCTAAAACCATGCAGCGCTCCACCGAACGAGAAGTTCGGCCGTGAAGCTTCGCGGGCGGCAAGGGTCCTCATGAAGGACTTGACCATCGCCCTCGACAACCGTCCCGGCGCACTCGCCGAGATGGGCGAGACGCTCGGCAAGGCGGGCGTGAGCGTCGAGGGCGGTGGCGCGTGGCTGTTTGAAGGAAAGGCGGTCGCGCACTTTCTGTTCAAGGATGGAAGCGCGGCCCGCAAAGCACTCGAAGCCGCGGGAATCAAGGTGATCGCCGAGCGCGATGTGATCGCCCAGCGGTTGAAGCAGGAGGTGCCCGGCCAGCTCGGCAAAATCGCGCGCCGGATGGCAGAAGCCGGCGTCAACATCGAGGTGCAGTACAGCGATCACAGCCACCACCTGATCCTGGTCGTGGACGACATCGCGAAGGCGCGCGTCGTCTCCGAAGCATGGATGAGCGAACAGTCCGCGCTGTAGCGCGACGACGCAATGCTTTTCTTTCTCACGCTCCTTGGCCTTCCGATCGCATACCTGGTCGTGATCGCCAAGCTTCTGATTCGCCGAGATTCGAAAGGTGTCGCGGAAAGCGTGGTCTTCTGCGGACTTGGCATCATCACGGTCGTCTGGGCGATCTCCCAGTCCAGATCGTCGACGGCGGGAATCGGGTTTCTCGGTCTGCCGATGATGGGCGCGCTGAGCGGATTCCTCGGCCTCGCGTTCGGGCGCTATCGCAATTCCGCCGAGTCCGGTCGCAAAATCGGTGCTTGGGGGGCACTCGCGTGCGGGCTGCTGCTCGTTTCGTACACCGTCGTCCAGGGTGAGCAGACGAAGTCGAAGAATCGACGCCAGGATGACCAGTGGGAAGCGCAAAGGGCGGAGATCGCGCGCGATCGCGAGCTGATCGACGCAACGCTCAAGCACCATCCGGAGCAAAAGCACGCGTGGCTCGACAGCAGCATCCGGACCCGGATGAACGATCGGTCCTTTCTCCTGGCGGCGCTGCCCAACGATTCGATCTCACCGGAAATACTCGATTCGCTCGCGAATTCACCGGATATGGGAATCGCACTCGAGGCCGTTCGCAACCCGGGTACGAACGCGGCGACGCTAGAGCGCGTTTATCGGACCAAAGCGTATCCCGACTATTTCTTCCAGGCGTTGGCGGCGCACAGGCACACACCTCCGAGTGTTCTGCTCGATCTCTACCGACGGCCGCGCACGATTACGACCCTCGATATCTGGTTCGCCGGCAATCCGGCGACGCCGAAAGAAATTCTCCTGGAGATCGCGGGCGCCAACAAGGACAGGAGCGTCATCGGCGCGCTGCTGGAGAATCCTTCGCTCGATTGTGGAATCCTCAGCAAGCTCGCGGTGAATCTGATGAAGACCCAGAATCGCGACGCGGACAACCCCAACGTCATGCGCCTGAACGAGCTGTTGCCCAAGGTTTGTCGGAATACGACGCCGTAGCGCGTCGGCGTTTAGCCTTGAGTGATGGTCTTCGATCTCTTCAAGTCCCGCCGGCGCACGCGCCTGCTCGCTCAGCCAGCGCCTCCTGCCTGGCGCGGGATTCTGGAGCGCAATCTTCCGATCTTCGCCCGCCTGTCGGCGGCTGATCAGGCGGAGCTGCTCGGCCACACCCAGATTTTTGTCGCAGAGAAGCACTTCGAGGGAGCCGGCGGGCTCGAGCTGACGGATGAGATCCGCGTCACCATCGCCGGACAGGCGTGCCTGCTCCTGCTGCATCGCGAGACCAATTACTACCCCGAGCTGATTACGATCCTCGTGTATCCGTCGGGCTACACCGCGAAGGAAGACCGCCACATCGGAGGCGGAATCTGGGAAGAGGGCGGCGAAGACCGACTCGGCCACACCGGCCGGCGACTCGGCGCTCTGGTGCTGGCGTGGGATGCGGTGAGGCGCGGCGCCGCTGAACCCACCGACGGCGAAAATCTCGTGCTCCACGAATTCGCGCACCAGCTCGATTTCGAGAATGAGAGCAGCGATGGCACTCCCGCTCTAAATACACGCGGCGACTACCTCGCCTGGGCCCGGGTGATGAGCGCGGAGTTCAACGCGCTTCGAAACGCGGCTGATGCCGGCGAACAAACTTTGCTGAACGAATACGGCGCGACGAATCCATCGGAATTTTTTGCCGTGATTACAGAAGTCTTTTTCGAGCGGCCGCGCGCGCTGAGGAAAAGACATCCCGCGTTGTTCGCGCAGCTCCAGCGATTCTATCGCCAGGATCCGACTACCTACTCAGTCGAGCCGGCAACAGCCAACTAATCACGCCATCCCTGAGCCGACCCGGGCATTGAGCGCCCGCACGCCGACGTACTCCGCCTGGTCGAGAAATCTGCCGATGATCGCGATTCCATTCTCCACCGGGAGCGGCTCTCCAAAGTCGGACGCGCTGCGCACAATCCGCTCGATCTCCTCGCGCAGGATCATGAATTCGCGCCGCAGCACCGACTCGCTCCAGCCCAGTCGCTGCCGCTGGGCGCCGTGAAGCTCGGATATAAGTCGTTGAATCTCCACGGCATCGGCAAGCGTCGCCGAATGAGAGCCCTTCGACTCTTCCATGACTACCAGTGCCCCGCCCACGTCGGCCAACAGTGCGGCGAGGTGGTCCGCAAGCTGGGAGAATTTGAGGCCTGCTGCGACGTTGAGGTTCGGATCGCTGAGCAGTCGGTCGACCACCCGTTCGACCATCTTCTCGATCGAGTTCAGCAGCACGAGACCGACATCGCCGAGTCCCTCGACTTCACGCTGTGCTGTCAGAGGCTGGCCGGCAATGGTCGGTGCCGCCTCGACATCCTTTGCCGACAAATCGGCGGGCAGCCAGAGACTGAACGTGGAGCCGTCGCCGACTTTGCTCTTGACCGTGAGATCTCCGCCCATCAACCGCGCCAGGCGACGGCTGATGGTCAGACCGAGGCCGCTTCCCTCCCGCGAGCGCGAATGTCCGCTTTCTGCCTGGACGAACGGATCGAAGATCGAGAGAAGCTTCTCCTCGGGAATGCCCGCGCCAGTGTCCGAAACCCGAAAGCACACATACGATCGGCTTGGTTGAAGGCGCGTGGCCGGATCGGGAGCTCGTGATTGCTCGATCTCAACGGTGATTATTCCGCCGGGGGACGTAAACTTCACCGCGTTGGAAAGCAGATTAACGAGGATTTGTCGCACCCGCTCGTCGTCACCGCGATAAATGGGTGCGGGCGAGGGAGTCGGGATGATCGTAAGCTCGAGTCCGCGCGCTGCGGCCTGCGGCTGAATGAGCGCTATCGCCGCGGTGACCGTCGCCTCCGCCGACGCGGGTTCCGAGCTCACCTGCAGTCTTCCCGCTTCTACTTTCGCCAGATCCAGAATGTCGTTGACGAGACCGAGCAGATGAACGCCGCTCATACGAATACGGCCAACCTGCTCGCGCATCTTCTCGGTCAGCGGTCCGGATATTCCCAGCTCCATCAGCTCCGAGTACCCGAGAACGGCGTTGAGCGGCGTGCGCAGCTCGTGGGACATTATCGCCAGAAATTCCGTTTTCGCGCGGCTCGCGGCCTCCGCTTCGAGTCGTGCCTCCCGCTCGGCGACCAGCTGGTGCGCGCGCTCTTCCGCCTGCTTCCGGTCGGTGATGTCGCGCAACGACACAAGCTGGACATGTTCCTCCTCCCACTCCGTCTCGACGACCCGCAGCTCGGCGAATACGACCCCGCCCCCACCGCGCTGAACGATGTCGATCTCAGTGGTCTCCCCGACCATCACGGGAAACCCGAAGGATGTCCCCACCAGTTCCTCCGCTGTTCGATCGAACAAGCGCTCGGCCGCCGGATTCGCAAACCGAATGGCCCCGTGAGCATCCACGATGACGATGCCATCTGGCAGGCGCTCGATGATCGCCCGAAGGCTCGAAACGCGTGCGGTTGCTGGAAGGCTTGTTTCGGCGATCATCCTGAGTCAGGCCCCGCGTTAGGGTGGTCAACTGGTTATAGTACAGCTTGCGGGAAGGGCCCTCCATGAGGGCTAATTCTTGCTCTACTAATGCAACCGGCGGGCCCAACGGTACAGCCTTCCGGTCTCCAAACGATGGCCCACAGCACCTTCTACAGAGGTGGAGGGAGTCCTGTCGAAATACATTTTGACGCTCTACGTCACCGGCACGAGCCCCCGTACGAAGGTCGCGATCGACAATCTCAACCGTATTTGCGCCGAGGAGCTTGAAGGCCGATACGACTTGGAGATAGTCGACGTCCTCGAGCAGCCGCAGCGGGCCGAAGACGAAAAAATCCTGGCGACGCCCACCCTGATCAAGCAGCTCCCGCCGCCGCTCAGACGAGTAATCGGCGACCTCTCCGACAAGGACAAAGTTCTGTTGGGGCTCGAGGTCCGCTCTGCGCCTTATAGATCATCTTCCACAGCGCGACCCGCCGCGCAAACCGAGGGGTCATGACGAAAACCGCGGAGAATCCGTCGGTAACGAAGCTCGAGACCGGAATCTCCAGCCTCGACATCATCGCGAAAGGCGGCCTGCCCAGGAACCGGACAACGCTGATATCGGGGACCGCCGGGAGCGGGAAAACTGTTTTCGCTGTGCAGTTCATTGCCGCCGGGATCGAGCGTGGGGAGCCCGGAGTGTTCGTCACCTTCGAGGAGTCCGCCGCGAACATCCGCGAAAACATGCATAGCTTCGGCTGGGACTTGGCCAAATGGGAGGCCGAAGGCAAGCTCACCTTCGTGGACGCATCGCCCGACCCTGAAATCGACACGGTAGAGTCGGGCGGATTCGACCTCGGCGCGCTGGTGGCTCGCGTTCAGAACGCAGTCAAGAAAGTGAAGGCGACACGCGTGTCGGTCGATTCGCTGGGAGCGGTTTTCTCACAGTTCTCCGATCAGTCGATGGTTCGCGGAGAGCTATTCCGAATTGCCTCCGCCCTCAAGGCGATGGGCGTCACCGCGGTGCTGACCGCCGAGCGAACGGACGATCACGGGCCGATCGCGCGCTTCGGCGTGGAGGAGTTCATCGCCGACAACGTGATGATTCTTCGGAACGCACTCGAGGATGAAACGCGACGCCGAACCATCGAGATTCTCAAGTTTCGCGGCTGCGACCATCAGAAGGGAGAATATCCGTTCACGATCGTCCCCAGGGGCGGCGTGATCGTGATACCGCTCTCGGCGATGCAGCTGAGCATGAAATCGTCGACCGCGCGGATATCATCGGGCAACGCGGAGCTCGACGAGATGTGCGGCGGCGGACTCTTCCGCGATTCGGTGACGCTCGTTTCCGGAGCGACGGGGACGGGCAAGACGCTGACGATGTCGCAGTTCCTGCAGGGCGGCGCGGCGGCTGGAGAGAAGTGTCTGCTGCTCGCGTTCGAGGAGAGCCGGGATCAGCTCGTTCGCAACGCAACCGGATGGGGATTCGATTTCGAGAAGATGGAACAGGACGGTATGCTGCGCGTCGTGTGCGACTACCCCGATGTGTCGGGACTCGAGGACTGGCTCGTCACGATCCAGGCGATCATCAACGACTTCAAGCCACGGCGCGTGGCTCTCGACAGTCTGTCGGCACTCGAGAACGTGGGAACGGTCAAAGCGTTCCGCGAGTTCGTGATTGGATTGACGTCGTTCATCAAGCACCAGGAGATCACCGGACTGTTCACGTCGACTACCGGGAGTCTCATGGGCGGTGACTCGATCACCGAGTCACACATTTCGACTCTCACCGATTCGATAATTCTGCTCCGTTATGTGGAGATGTTCGGAGAGATGAAGCGCGGGCTGACGGTGCTCAAGATGCGCGGCTCCGCGCATGACAAGGCGATTCGCGAGTTCACCATCGGCAAGGGTGGAATGCAGATGGGTCGTCCGTTCCGGAACGTCACCGGCATTCTGTCCGGTGCGCCGATGCACATCAATCCAGGCGACGTGGAGCGGGTCTGGACCCAGTACGACAAGGATGTGGGCGACAGGCGGCGGCCCGAGCAGCGGCCACAGAGCTAAGTGCTTCGCGGGCAACGCGTGGCACCGTGAGAAAGCGCGACCCCGAGGAGAAGAAGCGGAAGCCCGAGGCGCTCGCCAACGTGCTCGGCTCGTTTCTGAAAGAAGCCAGGCTTAGCGACCGTGTGGAGCAGGCGCAGGTGGTGCCCGAGTGGGAGTCGCTCGTCGGAAAGCAGATTGCAATGGTGACGAAGCCCATCTCGGTGACACCTGATGGGACGCTGTTCGTGTCGGTGAAGAACAACGGCTGGATGACAGAGCTGTCGTTGATGGAGCCACAAATATTGCGAGCTCTCAACGCGAAAGCGGGCCGGACGCGGATAAGGAAAATTCGGCTGCAACTGATGCGCTAAGTCGTTGCCGGTCAACGCGTTATGATTAGCTGCTGAGGTTGCGTTGGCCCGCGAGAAGGTTTAGATTGGAAGCTGCCGAAGACACGCCGAATTCCGCTTCTTCAGCACCCTTCAAATCGATTTTCCCACCGGCAATAAATGGCGAAGACAGCAACAGCAGAAGTCAGCGCGCCGCGTTACGACGCTGGCCAGATTCAGGTTCTAAAAGGTCTCGAGGCAGTACGCAAACGTCCCGGCATGTACATCGGGAGCACGTCCTCGAGAGGTCTCCACCACCTGGTTTACGAAGTAGTCGACAATTCGATCGACGAGGCACTGGCGGGGCACGCGACGAAAATCGACGTCACCATTCACGCCGATGATTCCATAACGGTAGTGGACGATGGGCGCGGAATTCCCGTGGACATCCATCCAATCGAGAAGATCCCGGGCGTCGAGCTGGCGATGACGGTGCTGCACGCCGGCGGAAAATTCGACAAGAGCTCCTACAAAGTTTCTGGCGGATTGCACGGCGTGGGTGTGTCCGTCGTGAACGCGCTGGCAGAGCAGCTCAAGGTGTGGGTGAGGCGGGACGGGAAAGAGTACTACATGGACTTCGCGCGCGGGATCACCGTGACGGAGCTCAAGGTGCTCGACAAAGTTGGTGTGAAGGCGAGAGGGACGACCGTCTGGTTCAAGCCCGATCACACGATCTTCACCGAGCTCAGATACGACTACGCGACGGTGGCCAACAGGCTGCGTGAGCTTTCGTACCTGAACAAGGGTGTGACCATCACGCTCAAGGACGAGCGCGCCGGCGAAGAGAAAACGGAGGTCTTTTACGCCAAGGGCGGCCTGAAGGAGATGGTGCAGTACCTGAACGAGAAGAAGAAAGTGTTGCACCAGGACATCGTGTACATCGATACGGAGCGCGACGGCATCGACATTGAGCTCGCGTTTCAGTACAACGATGGATACAACGAGAATGTCTTTTCCTTCGTCAACAGCATCAACACCCACGAGGGTGGGACGCACCTCACCGGCCTCAAGTCTGCGCTCACTCGTACCATCAACGCCTACGCGGCGAAGAACGGCGCGCTCAAGAAAGCGAACTTCACCCTCAGTGGTGACGACGTGCGTGAGGGATTGACCGCGGTTCTGTCGGTCAACGTCCGTGAGCCGCAGTTTGAAGGACAGACCAAGACCAAGCTCGGCAACTCGGAAGTCGAGGGTGCGGTGAAGGCCGTGGTCAACGAGCACCTCTCCGCGTATCTCGAGGAACACCCTCGCGTCGCGAACATCGTGATCGAGAAGACGGTTTCGGCCGCTCTTGCTCGTGAAGCAGCGCGCAAGGCGCGCGACCTCACGCGTAAGAAGTCGGCGTTGGACATCGGCAACCTGCCTGGCAAGCTCGCCGATTGCTCGCTCAGCGACCCGTCTTTGTGCGAGATCTATCTGGTGGAAGGCGATTCCGCGGGCGGCTCGGCTAAGCAAGGGCGCAATCGCGCGTTCCAGGCGATTCTGCCGCTGCGCGGAAAAATCCTGAACGTCGAGAGAGCGAGAATCGACAAGATTCTGGGCAACGAAGAGATCCGGACGATCATCACCGCGATCGGTGCGGGGATCAAGGACGACTTCAACATCGAGAACGCCAGGTATCACAAGCTGATTCTGATGACCGACGCGGACGTCGACGGGGCGCACATTCGGACGCTGCTGTTGACGTTCTTCTATAGACAGATGCCGCAGCTGATTGAAGCGGGGTTTGTCTACATCGCGCAACCGCCTCTCTATCGCGTGGCGAAGGGGAAGGAGGAGTTCTACGCGTATGATGAGAAGGAGCGCGAGGAGTACGTGAAGCGGCTTAGCAACGGTGAGGGAAAATCCACCGTTAACATCCAGCGGTATAAAGGGCTTGGAGAGATGAATCCGTTGCAGCTATGGTCGACGACCATGGATCCGGAGACTCGGACGATTCTTCAGGTCACCGTTGAGGACGCGATCCTCGCTAACGATACATTCGAGCGATTGATGGGGGATGATGTCGAACCGCGCAGACTCTTTATCGAGGAGAATGCGAAGTTTGTGAGTAATTTGGACATCTGAACTCAAGCCATCTGGCTGGTATGGGACGCGGTGCTCACTGGTGCCGCGCCTTTTATTAGATGGCGAAAGCAAGTCGCGCCTGCGAGTTCGGCCGATTGAACGATTCGTACCAGGGAATCCGTTCGGGCCACGAGGCCCAGTGCAGGGTACGCTGGCGGTTGATAGGAATCGACAGTTTAGTGATACAGAAACACCATTTACACCGCAGAGCGTTCCGCCTGCCTTGCAGGCTCACGCCAAGAAGGCAAACACCTCGAGCGATTCCTGCCATATGCGATGGCGTTCGGCGTCGCCGACCAGTGTGCGAAAGCGTTCGAGGACATCTATCGCGAGCCACCGACGTGGTATGTCGGTGGGACGGGACAGTTCAACGCGTCGAGCTTCTCGCACACCATCAGTGACATGTCGAGCGCGGCGGCGAGCAGCATGTCGTCGAGCCCGAGCTCGGCCGTATCGGGCGGTGGCGGATCCAGCGGAGGTGGGAGCGGAGGAGGTGGCGGGAGCGGGTTTTGATCCCGTAGAAAAACGACCTTTGATGACATGAAATAGGCATTGTTCTGAGAGCCGCTGACTCGCGAGATTCAAGAATAGAATGGAACGCATCACGCTCCGAATTCCTATGAACGACGCTGGTGGCCCCGTCCAGCAAAAGCACATCAGCCGGGAGTTTCAAGGCGCCCTGCCGGAGTTTGAATCCGTCGCGTTCGTAGCGAGAATCATTCGCGACGGGCTCGAGACGGCGGCTTATCCCGAATACAAGCGCCTGATCGCGCTTCCCGACGACTGGCTCGTCCAGCAGCCCGGACTGGTTACCGCCGTCCCCAACGACGTGTGGATTCGGAACGGCTTCTACCCAGTCGGCGACTGGGGGCCAGCTTCGGAGTAAACCTGCGATGAGGTCGCTTGGAAAGTCGGCATTTCGGTGATAGGTTCGTCCGTCCAGCTCGCTGAGGGGTTATGCGCCGCCTTTTCGTACTCTTCGCTTTTCTATTGACCGTCACCCGCTCGGCGCTTGCGCAGCAAGCTACGTCGCACGAAAATCATGCTGGCCATGATGAGGCGCTGACTCCACGCCTGGGTGAGATTGATTTCCCGACTTCAGCATCGCCGGCCGCGCACGCCGCGTTTGTTCGCGGAGTGCTTTTCATGCACAACTTCCACTACCCGCAGGCTGCCGACGCTTTCAGGCAGGCACAGAAGCTCGACCAGACAGACGTCATGAGCTTCTGGGGCGAAGCAATGACCTATACGCATCCGGTGTGGAACGAGCAGGACACCGCAGCCGCGGACGCCGTCCTGCGCCGACTTGGTCCAACTCGCGAAGCACGACTGGCCAAAGCGCGCACTCCGTCGGAGCGACGGTGGCTGAACGCGGTCGAAACACTCTACGACCCCAGCGGCACCAAGGCGCAGCGCGACACCGCTTACGCCGCCGAAATGGCGAGCATGCATCAGGCCGATCCGCAGAACGTCGAGGCCACCACCTTTTACGCCCTTTCCCTACTCGGCTTGAGTCAGGGCGACAGGGACGTCGCGACGTATCAGAAGGCGTATACGCTGCTGGTCCCTGTCTTCGCGTCGCACCCCCACCATCCTGGAGCAGCGCATTATCTCATTCACGCTACGGACGATCCGGCCCACGCTGCGCTGGGCCTCGACGCCGCCAATGCGTACAGCGAGATTGCGCCTTCGGCCGGACACGCCATCCACATGACGTCGCACATCTTCCTCGCGCTCGGAAAATGGGACGAAGTGGTATCGGCAAACCGGAGAGCGCAGGCGACTGTCCGCGCCGGTGTCGTAAGTCCTCACGTAGTTCACTGGCTGCACTACGGTCTCATTCAGCAGGGACGATATCGTGAGGCGGATCGGTGGCTCGACTCCATGGCGACCCAGGCAAGGACAACCCCTCGCAACCGAAGCATGTTCAGCTGGGACGCTGCCGGACTCATGGCAGGCGCCAATCTCGCGGACACCAGACGCTGGACCGGCGCTGCGGCGAAGATCCGTGTCGACTCCTCTGTGTTCAACGCCACATCGAACGCCGAGGCGTTAACGGATCTCGCCGCGAGCGAATTCGGCTTCGCGCTCGCCGCCTTGTTCCGGGGTGAAACGTCCGCCTTCGAGTCCGCACTCGCTGGATTGGCGGCGCGCCGCAACCGTGTGGCCGCTAATTCTGATATGGCTACCGCGCGCGGGATGTCGGAAGTGATGGAGAAAACCCTTCGAGGCTACGCGCTGGCCAAGAGTGGCGACGCCGCTGGAGCGTTAGCACTTTTTCGCGACGCGGCGAACCAGGAGGCGCAGCTGCCAATGCCATTCGGGCCGCCGTCCACGATCAAACCGCCACGCGAGTCCGCGGGCGAGGTACTGATCGCGCTCGGCCGCCCAGCGGAGGCCCGAAAGGAGTTCACGCTCGCGCTTGCCAGGACGCCGAGGCGAACGGCGCCGATGTTGGGTCTCGCCCGGGCTGAATATGCGCTCGGAAACCGCGTTGAAAGCGCCCGGCTCTACCGGGAGCTGGCAACCATCTGGCACGCCGCCGACAGCGAATTTCCCGAGCTGACGGAGGCGAAAAACAGGAGCAAGTGAACGCCGGCAAGCGCCCGCGTTACAATTCTACATGCCCGAAGACATCGAGATAGACACAGACTCGCTGCGAGAAAAGATCGCGGAGCAGCACGAGAAGCTGGGCGGAAGATTCCTGCGCTGGATTTCCCTCACGACGGCCGTGCTCGCCGCACTGGCGGCAATCGCGTCGCTCAAGGCCGGAGCAACGGTAAACGAGGCACTCGCCCTCAAGACTGATGCGACCCGCCTTCAGGCACAGGCATCGGACCAGTGGACGTATTACCAGGCGAAGGGCATCAAGGGCGCAATCGCGCAGAGCGGGATAAATGCATGGGCTGTATCCGGCAAGCCTGCTCCTCCCCGGATGTCCGCCGAAGTTGCTCGTTACACCGCGCAGCAGGACACGATCAGCCACAACGCCACCGAGCTCGAGCATCAGAGAGATGATAAGTCGCGCGAGGCGGAGGTTCTTCTCTCTCAGCACCACTTCTACGCAGCTTCGGTAGCTCTCCTCCAGATTTCCATCGCGCTCGGCGCAATCGCCGCTCTCACCGGCTCACGACTTGTCTGGTTTGGATCTATGGGGTTGGGAATCGCCGCAGCGATTGTGTTGGTGATTCCCGTTTTTCGGGGCTGAGCACTCTTGCGCTACTGCTCACGGTGTCTTATGTGTGTGACCAATCCGGTTACACACAACGACGAGGATGAATGCGACCGTCCCGCACATCGTTCGCGGCCATCCTTATCGCCGCGCTCGCGACCGTCACCCCCGCCTGTACGCAGACTCACGTACGACTCGGTGTAGACCGCCTCGCTGATGGATTGCCGAAGATTCTCGCCGGCAAACGCGTCGGACTCATAACCAATCACACTGGCCGCGACCGCGCCGCCGACGCGATGACCGCACGGCACCTGCCCGGCGTGCAATTCGTCGCCGTCGACTTTGCGGTCCTCCCCACCGCGCGCAAATACGCGGGCCAGACCAAACACGGTGTGCGCATGGTGGTAACGGATCGCGAGACCTATCGCCCGATCTCGACCACGCTGCGGCTGATCGACACGATACGACGACTCCAGCCCAACGAGTTCAAGTGGCGCCACTCGACTGCATCGCCGACTTCGCCCGAGACTTACTACTTCGACACGCTCACCGGATCAAAGCGTACTCGAGCGGCAATCGAGCACGGTACGCTCGAGACATTGCTGGCCGAGTGGGATCGCGACGAGCAGAGGTTTTTCGAGATGCGGAAGCCATACCTCCTTTACTGAGATGCGCTTTCAGCGACGACTCCTTCTTCTTGTTTCACTGGCGGTCGTCGCCTGCGCGCATCTTCCCGCAGCAGGGCCAGGAATCCGACTGCGTGTGATGACCTATAACATCCGCTCCGGCAACGGGAATCTCGCCGGTACCGCGGATGCGATCCGTGCTTCCGCGCCCGATCTCGTCGCACTCCAGGAAGTCGACGTGCACTGGGCCGACCGAAGCAACTTCATCGATCAGGCTACGACCCTCGGCCAACAGCTGGGAATGCAGGTCCGCTTCGCGCGCATCTACCAGCTCGTTGGAACGCACGACCAGGACCCGCCACGCGAGTTCGGTGTGGCGCTGCTGAGCAAATATCCTGTGATCGCCTGGAGCAATCACATCATCACACGTCTCTCGACGCAGGAGCAGAATCCCGTGCCGTCGCCGCTTCCCGGTTTTCTCGAGGCAAAGATCGATGTCGGCGGGACACCCGTGCGGGTATTCAACGTTCACCTCGACTACCGCTCCGATCCAAAGGTGCGGCAGCAGCAGGTGGCGGAGATGCTCGGCTACATTGGCCTCGAGTCGATGCCGACGCTGCTGCTCGGCGACCTGAACGCGCCGCCCGATGCGCCCGAGATTCAGCCGCTGCTGGCGAAACTGCGCGACGCATGGCCTGGGTCGGCAGGGCCGGGCCTCACCGATCCCGCCGACGAGCCGAAGAAGCGCATCGACTACGTTCTCGTCTCGAAACATTTCAGTGTCCGATCCGAGTCGGTTCCGGTCACCCTGGCGTCGGATCATCGGCCGGTAGTAGTGGATCTGTTGCTCGTTCGAGGTTCGTAACAATCTCTTTTCATCCCGCTCCAAAGGAGGTTCCCGTGTGGAATCGACAGGTACGTGATCGTGGACGTCGCCGGACGTATTCGCTCGCAGTGGCGCTGACATTGTTGGCGCTCCCACTCGCTGCTACCCCGCTCGCGGCGCAGACTGGAACTCTGATAGGGCGTGTGACCGACGCGCGAAGTGGCGCACCAATCACCACCGCGCAGATTACGATCTCGGGCACAACGCTGACCGCGATGCCCGATGCCGAGGGGCGTTTCCGCGTGACGAACATTCCGCCCGGGACGCACCAGGTGAGAGCGCGAGGCATCGGCTATCAACCGGCCACTGCGACGTTCACCCTCGCGCCAGATGGCAGCGCCGACGTCAATCTCCCGATGAATGAGAGCGTAACCGCCCTCGACGCTGTGCTCGTCACCGGGGCAGTCGGCGACACCCGACGACGCGCCATCGGCAATACCGTCTCGACGGTGAGCGTCTCCGACGTCATCGGCAAATCGTCGGCGAGCAATGTCACCGAGGTGCTGCAGTCGAAGGTTCCCGGACTAACGCTGCTGCCCGGTTCGGGTGAAGCCGGTACCTCGACCAACTATAGACTGCGCGGCGCCGGCTCTCTCTACGCCGGCAACAATCCCACGATTTACATCGACGGCGTTCGCGTCAATAGTCGCGGCCAGGGGAACTACAACGTGTTCGGGCAGACTGCGTCCTCGCTCGACGCGATCAATCCCAACGACATCGAGTCGATCGAGGTGATCAAGGGGCCGGCCGCAGCGACTCTCTACGGCGCCGAAGCTGCGGCTGGCGTCATTCAGATCATCACCAAGAAGGGACAGCCGGGCAAAATCCACTGGGACGCACGCTGGGAGATGGGGCGTTCGAGTTGGCCCGAGTCGATGCGGCCGATCAACTATTCACTCTCGACCGCCGCGCGAATCGCGGACCCGACGAATTATCCCGGATACATTGGCACGCAGCCCGGCGACATCGTGTCGCACCGTGTGATGACCGAGTCGGATGCGCTGCGAAGCGGCGCGATCGCGAGAGCGAGCCTGTCGGCGAGTGGAGGCGGCGATCACTTCTCGTACTTCGTGTCGGGTGCCCGCGACAACGAAGAAGGTGTCAATCTCAACAACTATTCGAGGCTCGGCTCGCTGCGCGGGAACTTCTCGTTCGTCCCGTCGAGCAAGCTGTCCTTCAACACCAATCTTACCTACAATCAGAATCACATCAGGCTTCCACTCAACGACAACATCGCGTTCGGCCTGATCATCAGCTCGTATCTGGCAATTCCGGGGCGGGCGTATCCCTACCCCGCCGGCCTCAATTACTTCACGATCCTTCCCTCCGTCGCGAACACCTACGACAACCAGACACGCTCCGACCGATTCATCGTGGGTTCGAGCGCGGATTACCGGCCGGTCCCGTGGTTCAGCAACAAGTTCCGCGTCGGCCTCGACATGAACATCGGCCGCGCCGAGCTGTACTTTCCGCCGCAGCCGGGCGGGCTCGATCCGTTCAGCGCTCGCGCCAGCTTCGATCTCGTCAACACCAAGGGCTTTATCGCCGAAGGCCGGCCGCTCAACCAGGACTTCACGATCAATTACGACGGCACGGTAACCCGAGAGCTTTCGAGCACGCTCGTCTCGAACTCGTCATTCGGAGTTCAGTTCCTGTCCAACGCGTATCACCGCACTGACGCATACGGGCAGGATCTGGGAAGCCTCGGCATCCGCTCGGTCTCCGCGGCGGCAGTCACGACTGGGGGCGAACAGGATACGACGCAGAAATCGATCGGCTTCTACGTTCAGCAGCAGGCAGCGTGGCGCGATCGACTTTTTCTCACCGGCGCCCTGCGAGTGGACAACAACTCCGCATTCGGCTCACAGCTCAATCGAGTCTTTTATCCGAAGGCATCGTTGTCGTGGGTGCTTTCGGAGGAGCCGTTCTTCCATCTGAGATGGGTCGATCAGCTTCGACTGCGCGCCGCGTGGGGACAGGCGGGCAACTCGCCGGGTCCATTCGACGCGATTCGATCTTACACCACTTCAGTGGTGACGGGAGCGGCCGCGACATCGTCGGCGCTGCGGTACGGATCCGTCGGCAATCCGAATCTTAGACCCGAACGGGGCTCCGAGATCGAGCTAGGCTTCGAGAGCGCTCTCATTGGCGGTCGCCTCGGTGTGGACTTCACCTACTACAACAAGACGACTCACGACGCGCTGCTGCCGGTGGCGGTTCCGCCGTCCACGGGATTCGCCGGAACACAGCTGGCGAATTTGGGGACGATCTCGAACAGCGGCCTCGAGCTGGCGCTCAACGCCACTCCTATTCGGCGAACCGCGTTGACGATGGAGTCGACGCTGACCTTGTCCACCAACCACAACAAGCTGGTCACCTTCGGCGATGCGCGGTCGCCAATCGTATTCGGTGACTACGCTCCCGTGCAGCGGTATCAGCCGGGCTTCCCTCTCGCCGCGTACTGGGCACAGCGCGTCCAGTATGACGCGAGCGGAAATCTGGTCAGGAACGCAGCCGGCCAGCCGATCATCGATCCCGTCAGCGTGTACATGGGGCCGTCAGTGCCCACCCGCGAAGTGGGCTTCTCGAATGACTTCGTATTCTTCGAGAGGTTGCGGCTGCACAGCCTGTTCGACTACAAGGGCGGCCACTACATGTTCAACGTCAAAGACTGGAGACGCGATCGCGCCCAGCTCTCGTGGGCGACAGTGGATCCGCAGGCAAATCCGGACGAGGTGCTGGCGCGGATGTTCGCCGCCGAGAACTGGTTCGATATCCAGAAGGCCGATTTTCTGAAGCTGCGCGACCTGTCGCTCAGTTATGATCTGCCGCCGGCGTTCGTGGGGCGATTCGCGGATCGCGCCACGCTGATGTTCGCGGGTCACAACCTGAAGATATGGACGAAATACGGAGGCGCTGATCCCGAGCTGAACTTCAACGGCGGTACGTCGACGTTCAATCGCAACGATTCATGGACCGTCCCGACACCTCGCCGTTATACCTTTTCAATCGCGCTGGGGTTCTGATGAATATCCAAAGGAATCTGCCCACAGAGGCCGCGATGAAGTTTCGCCGGATTCTTGCGTTCGCCGCGCTCACTCTTGGTGCGGTCGGATGCAAGGACGTGCTCAGCGTGAACAACCCCGGAGCAATCGAGGAAACACAACTGGCCGATCCGGCGTTGGTGCAGCTGATCACCAATGGCGCGATCGGCGAGTTCCAGTACGCCTATGGCCAGTACGCGCAGTGGTCCGGCGTTCTCGCCGACGAGATTTTCACGGATCACACCAACGTCGACGTCCGCGATTTCTCCGAGCACAACTTCGGCGATCTCAACGGCATCAACTCGACCACCTACGAGTACATTCAGCGCGCCCGTCAGTCTGCCGACGACGCGGCGGATCGGCTCAAGACGCTTCTCGGAGGGGCGGCGAGCGCGGATCTCAACGTCGCGCGCGTGCTTGCGTACGGAGGTTACTCCTACGTGCTGCTCGGCGAAGGATTCTGCGTGTCGCCGGTAAATCTCAGCGCGCCGCTTCCGTCTGATTCTCTGCTGCGGCGCGCGATCAAGAAATTCGACGAAGCGATCACGGTGGCGACTGCGGGTCGCACAGGAGCGAATGTCGCCGCCGCGCAGGATCTGATCTACATGTCGCAAGTAGGAGCGGCACGCGCGGCGCTCAAGCTGGGCGACCTGACGCTCGCGAGAACCTACGCGTCGCAGGTGCCGGCTTCGTACGAGAAGCTCGCCTATTACTCGTCAAACACGGTTCGCGAGAACAACCCGCTCAACGGGCTGACACATGCGTCGGGCGCTTCACTGGGAATGTACGTGAGGTTTCAGGGACTCAACGATCCGCGAGTGCCGCAGCCAGCGTCCACTCAGCTTGGACTGACGGGTGGATCTATTTACACGCCGCTAACGCCGTACATGTACACTGGTTGGGTGGCGACGGGAGCGGCGCCGAGGATCGACGTCAACTACGATATCAAGTTCGCTACCGGTCTCGAGGCTCAGTACGATGTGGCCGAGGCGGATGGTCCGACGCCGGCGACGCTCAACTTCGTGAATGCGCGGCGCGCCGTTGGGGGTCAAGGTGTCGTCGCTCTGACCGGCGCGGCGCTGATGACGGAGCTGGCCGACCAGCGGGCGAGGGATTTCTATCTCACCGGACAACGGCTCGGGGATTTGCGCCGCTACTTGAAGGCGGGGACCAACCTGTTTCCGACGGGCAAGTATCCGGTATTCAACGACTCTTATGGAGCGTTGAAGTGCATGATTGTCCCGTTAACTGAGAAGGCGGGCAACCCGAATTACTAGGTAGAACCAAAAGGCCGGCGTTCTGATTTACCCGAGCGCCGGCCTGCTTTCCAGCATCAGCCTGGAGGAGCTGATGCCTCCGGGGCTCTCTTTCCCATTCCGTCCTGCGGGACTGTGCTCGATCTCGCCGCGGGCTTTATCCCTGTCGGCAGCGCGATCGACTCCTTGTTCTCCACCTCGAAGTAGTCGTTCGAGCTCACGTGACCCACCTGTCCGTCCAGATAGACCTGAACCGCTCTCACCGATTCGCCTTCCCAAATGCAGATGCCGCGCGTGCCATTCTTGTTGGGGAAGCACTGATGCAACTTCACCGTCCCTGGAAGTTTCGGGACGATCTCCCCTGCCTTTGCCCAGAACGCTTCCGGATCCTGTATGGTGTGCTGCACTGCGACGAACATGATTGCCTCCCAGCGTGAGCGTGGCGTCGACCGGCACCTGCGCTCAACGATGGGGTGTTTGCCTCAGAGGTCAATAGTGCGTTCTGCGAGCGATGCTGATAAACGCTTCGGTGGTGCCCAAGGCTGGCCCCCGACTCTCAGGGCAGCCGCGCCGTTTAACTGATTGTGGATTCCACCGGCTTCGCCGCGACGCTGGCGGCTGGAAGACTGAAGGAGAAAGTGCTGCCCTCGTCGAGTTTGCTTTCGACCCAGACTTTCCCGCCTTGAGCTTCGACGAGCTCCTTGACGATTGCAAGTCCGAGCCCGACGCCACGGCGATCGTTCTTCCGCGCCTGCCAGAAGTTCTCAAAGAGATGTGACATGTTGTCGGCGGGAATTCCCGGGCCATCGTCACTCACCTGAAATACCACCTCGGTGTCATGAGGCGTGGCGAACAGCTTCACCGATCCGCGCTCGGGCGTGAACTTAATGGCGTTTCCGATCAGGTTCCCCACGATCTGTGCGACGCGAGTGGGATCGGCCCGCACCATCGCGGTATCGTGAGCAGTCGTCTCGAAGTGAACGTGACGCCTTTCCGCGATCGGACGAAAGGTTTGATCTGCCTCCCTGATGATCGAGTCGACGCTCACGTCCTCGACGTCCAGCGACAGGCGTCCCGCCTGGAGACGAACGGTGTCCAGCAGATCCTCTATCAGGCGGTTCATCTCCTTCGCCGCACGCAAAGCGATTCCGAGCATCTCTCTTCGTTTGGCGACCGGAAGCTCTTCGTCGGCCAATAGCTCAGCGGTTATCTGAATGAGATTCAACGGATTGCGAAGATCGTGCGCGACGACGCCCAGTACATCTTCGCGCGCCTGCGCCAGCAGCTCCGCGCGCCGCCTCATGTCCAGCTCCGCGTCGTAGCTCCGCGCCCGGTGCAGCGCGGCCGCTGCGGCCTGGGCGAGAAGCAGCGTGAACGTCCTGTCAGATGCACCTTCGGCCGCTGCCTCCTTGAAGTGAAGGGCGATGGAGCCGACCGTCTCTCCCGCGTGAACGAGTGGCGTAGCGAGGTAGGTCTGCATGTCAGCGAGCTCGTCGAGTCCCGGAAACACTCCAGCGTACTTTTGCCGGAATTCGGCCCCGGATTCGATCGAGATCATCTTGCCCGCTCGGATGGCGTTGGCCAGCGGTACCTCGCTGTCACGCGAAAGCGTCGATAGCTGCGCTTCGAGCGTGGCGCTCATGCCCCGCGCGCCCAGCAGTTTCAGCCGATCACCTTCTACGAGCACCAGTATCCCGCGTGCAGCCTCGACCACAGCGAGTCCCTTTCCCAGAACGACAGCAGTGACCTCCTCGACTGATTTTGCTGCGGAAAGCGCGGCAGTTACGTCGAGCAGCTTCGTCGCCCTGCTGGCGACACGCTGTATCTCCGCGTTGAGATGCCCCATATCCGCGGCATGTGAATCGGCCAGCGCGCGCGATCGACGCAGCGCTTCCATCGTCGCCACCACTGTCACGGCTACAACGATGAACGCCCCCACCGAGAGCAATCCATTCCTGGGGCCGGGTCCGAACCAGCCGGGTCCGAGAAAGTTGATCCGGATGAGCGCCAGCGACATCGCCGTCGCCAGGATGCTGGGGCCTAACCCGCCGAACCACGCCGAGATCGCGATGGCGGGAATGAAGAACATGAAGCTCGGCGCCGGCCACTCCTGTCGGACTGCCACAGTAGCTGCGTGCGCCAGCAGCGTTGTGCCGATGGCGATCAAATAGCCTGAACCAAAATCCGACAGAGAAACGGAGCGCTGCTTGAATCCGAACACGTTGCGTCCCGGTGTGACAAAGGTGCGGTGCGACGATGCTCTACTGATTTGAAGCTAGCAACGACGCTTGTCCGTCGCTAATTCCCGCGACTAACCCGCCAATACTTTCGCGAGCTGTTCGAGGACATCGGCGAGGTCCGGCTTCATTTCGAGGACGGGCAGCACCGGATCGGCGCCAAGCCTTTCCATCCGATCGAGCGCGTTCCGGATGGTGAATGTCTTTGGGTCGAGCGTGTCGCTAACTTCGTCCCATAGGAGTGGCATCGAGACGGTGGCACCAGGGAGCGGGCGAACGCTGAATGGCGCGACGATCGTCTGGCCGTGCCGGTTCTGGAGATAGTCGAGATAGACCTTGTCTCCGCGCTTCGTCACGTGACGAGTGATCGTCGCGATGTCGTTCAGCTCGCGGAGAACGCACCGCGCCAACAGCTCACCGACCATTCGCGACTGTTCGTAGGTGCACTGCCGGCCGAGCGGCAGCATGATGTGCAGTCCGGTCTTGCCCGTCGTTTTGACGAAATTGGGGAGACCAGCGGCTTCGCAGACCCGATGAAGTACCTGCGCGCAGCGAATGACATCCGGGAATGGCGCCTCCTTCGGATCGAGATCGATCACGCACCAGTCGGGCAGCTCGAGGGATCCTTTGCGACTGGCCCACATGTGGATCGGAATCGAGCCCATGTTCGCGATGTAGAGCAGCGCCTCTTCGCAATCACAGATGAAGAAGCGGATCTCGCGCTGGGTGTCTTCGCTCCAGATCGGAATCGTGGGGATCCATTCCGGGACGAACACCGGTGCGTCCTTCTGATAAAACGACTTTCCGTCGATGCCGTCGGGGAATCGAGTGAGCACCACCGGGCGATTGTCGAGATACGGCAGCAGCCACTTCGAGACCGCGCGGTAATACTCGATGAGATCGCCCTTGGTGTATTTCTCGGCTGGCCAGTAGACCTTTTTCAGATTCGAGAAGTTGATCGTCTTCTGAATCGCGGATTTGGCGGGCGGTGTCGGCGGCTCGTGCGAGGTGTCGACGCCATTGTCGCGAGCTTCAACGGCTGATGACAGTGTCGAGGTTTGAGTGGCGGATGCATTGGCGTCCGACGCAGAACTCTGAGCGCCGGCGTGGCTCGATCCCTGTCGCTCGCACTCGTGCTGGCCCTTGTCCGTCCTCAGGCGGAGAAACGTCGCGTGGCGAAGGAGCCCGTCTGGCGTGAACTCGCGGTACCGCACCTCGCAGCAGTGCACCGCATCCGTCCAGGTAGTGGTGCTGGTCTCGGGAATCTGGTCGCTCTTTGACGGCTGTACCCCCGGTCCGAACGCGGGACCCGCGCACAACGGATCCTTCCGCACGATCGGATCGAGCAGCTCGTGGAGCTCTTTCAGGAGCGCATCGTTGAAACCGGTTCCGACGCGCCCTGCGTAGACGAGTGTGCCGTTCACCCAATCGGCGAGCTGCAATGCGCCCAGGTGTGAGCGACTTCCCTTCGGCTTCGTGAATCCAACGATCACGAAATCTCCGGTTCGCTCCGCTTTGATCTTGAGCCAGTCTCCAGACCGGCCTTTGCGATAGGGCGAAGCTGCTTTCTTGGCCACGACTCCCTCGAGGCCCATCGTAGTCACCTGCGCGAGGAATGCTTCGCCTTCGGTCTCGATGTGATCGAGGTAGCGCAGAATGCCGAGCGCGGGGACGACGTCCTTGAGCAGCTCCTTGCGGCGCACGAGCGGCAGTGGCCGCACATCGAACTCCTCGAACGCGAGGAGATCGAATGCGAAAAAGGTCGCTGGCAATTCGACGACGGCGCGGCGAATCTCCAGCGGCGACGAGAGCCGGCCGCGCTGCTGTAATCGCGAGAAGCTCGGGATTCCCTTCGCGTCGACGCACACCACTTCCCCATCGACGATGAAGTCATCGAAGGGCAGCGACTTGATCGCGCGCGCGATCTCGGGAAAGACGCCGGTGTAGTCGTTCCCGTTGCGCGTAAGGAGCAGCGCTTCGCCATGTGATTTGCTGGCGATCAAACGGTATCCGTCTAGCTTGAGCTCGAATACCCAGTCGTCGCGGGTGAACGCCTTCTCCTCGATCTCGCAGTGCATCGCTTCCACCGATTTCGCTTCCACTCGGCCACGCACCGCTTTTGGCTCTGATTCGAGCGCCTGGCGAAGCTGAGCTCCCGGCGTTTCGCCAGTTTTTATTTCTTCGACGGTGAGACCCGAGAGCACCGAGTCTTCGGGAAACTGGTCGGCTTCCCCGGGCGCCTTCATCCAGGCGTCACGCTCCTTGATCAGGAGCCAGTCCCGGTCGGATTTCTTGATTTTCACCAGCGTCCACTTTCCGTGGAGCTTGTAGCCCCTGAGCTCGAACAGGAGCTTTCCCTTCTCCAATCCTTCGCGCCACGGCTCGAGCGGCACCCACTCGCCGCGATCCCAGACGATCACTCCGCCAGCGCCGTAGTTCCCCGCTGGGATCACGCCCTCGAAATCGCCGTACTCTAGCGGGTGATCTTCTACTTTGACCGCGAGACGCTTCTCCGCCTGGTCGTACGAGGGTCCCTTGGGTACCGCCCACGATCGGAGGACGCCGTCCATCTCCAGCCGCAGATCGAAATGAAGATTTCGCGCGGCGTGCTTGTGGACCACGAAAAGATTTCCCGGAACCGGCGAAACCGGTCCGAAGGGCTCGGGCGTGCGGTCCGGGGATCGCTTGGCGCGATAGCTGGCGAGGCTGTCGTCCGTTGCCGCAGAGTTAGCTGTTGCGTCCTTCGTGGACATGCGTAAGAATACGGTAGAGAAAGTTATCCACGCAAGAAATATTTGTGATTCCTTAGCGGTCCGTGACCAATGGCCCGCCGAACCTTTTCCTCTCAGCTCATGCCAGCCCGATCCATTGGCACCGCCACGATCTCCTTCGGACTCGTCTCGGTCCCCGTCAACATCTACTCGTCGTCCGAATCCAAGACGAGCGTGTCTTTCAACATGCTACACAAGAAGTGCGGCTCGCGTCTCAAGCAGCAGTACACGTGTCCCAAGGACAACGAGGTCGTGACGCGCGAGGAGACGGTGAAGGGATACGAGTTCGCCAAGGACCAGTACGTCA
>JALYYH010000265.1 GCA_030946665.1 Gemmatimonadota bacterium | reverse complement strand
ACTATCAGAGTTTCGAGCTACACGCGCAATGGTAAGGAAGCTTCCTGGACTCTCGACGAGCTGCTTCCGCATGCCTTCGTCCTCAACCAATCACGTGGAAGGATGTAGTGAAGTCTTCGTCTTTGCTCCTGCGCTCGCTTGCGACTGCGCTGCTGTTCGTTTCTTTCGCGTCGTGCTCTGAGAACCTCGACAGCTCGGGCGTCTGCTCCGTGCTTTGTCCTCCGGTGGGGGGCAACGTGCAGAACCTGACGCTCGATGCGGTGGTCCTCGACACGGCGGTCCCCGCCTTTTCGGGCCTTGGCACCGAGCCCGGCCTGTTGCTGGCTTCGCGTGGCGACACGCTCGACACCCGCGTCGTGATTCGCTTCGACTCATTGCCGAAGACATTCCTTCCCACTGGAGACACCGCTCGTCCCATCAGGACGGTCGACAGCGCCTACGTCCAGCTGATGCTCGACACCCTCTCGATCAAAGGCACCGGGCCGTTTACAATCGAAGCTTACGACGTCGACACTCCGGCGAACGACACGTCGACGATGGCAATTCTTGCGCTGTTTCGACCCGACCGTTTCATATCGTCGCAGACGTTCGCTCGAACGGACCTCAAGGACACGGTCAAGTACTTTATCTCCAACGCAGCCGTGCTGGCGAAGATCCAGAGCTCGGCGCAGCTGCGCATCGGCTTGCGGGCAACGGGCACGACATCGTCGTCGCAGTTCCGATTTGTCTCGACTGAGGGCGGAATAGCGCCACTGCTGCGCTTCCGGGCCACACCCGACACGACGACCAAGCCACTCACGGTGCTTCCGTTCTCGCGAACACCGGCCGGTCAGTCGATCGTTTCGGTGCACCTGTCGGATTACACGGTCGTTGCCAAAGCGCCTCCCCCTGGCGCCCCGTCGGATCTTGCTGTTGGCGGCTTGCCGGCGCGAAGGGCTTACGTCCGATTCGACATTCCGTCGAGTATTGTCGACTCTTCCACCGTTGTCCGGGCCACGCTGCTGCTCAATCAGGTCCCCAACAGTGCAATCGATCCCACTGACACTGTCCGCATCCTGCCAGGCTTCGTGCTCGCTGGGAAGGCCGTGAAGGATCCGGCAAAGGCTTCTCAGATCGTGACGGACATCGCCCTCGACACTGTTTTCGTCAAACCGGGCGGCTCGGGGCTGGTTCAGGTCGAGCTCGCGCGTGCTTTTACCATCTGGCGTACGCTGTCGCCCGACACGACCTATCGCGCTATCGTTCTGCGCTCCCTGAAGGAGGGCATTTCGCCGCTCGAGATCCGCTTCTCGTCCACGGAAGCCGCGCCGGCACTGCGTCCACGTCTGAGAATCAGTTACACGCCTCGGGTTCCGTTAGGCCTCCCATGATGCGCACCCCAATTCGAGTGTTTTTCGCTGCCTGCGTCATTTCTTCCGGTGCCAGCGCGCAAGGCGCACTCAGCATGCAGGGACTTGGATATCCGACGGGCCAAATGAGTGCTCGTTCAGAGGGGGCAGGGGGCTCGTTGGCAGACTTCGATGCCCTCAGCCTGGTGGCTCCGGCTGCCATCGCTGGGGTAGGATTGTCATCGCTCTTCTTTCAGTATTCACCGGAATTCAGGCGTGTCACCGCTGGTGTTAATACCGCGAAGACGACGACGGCGCGTTTTCCTCTTGTCGCCGGCGTGCTTCCGATGGGGCAGCAGTGGACGCTCGGTCTCAGCTCCTCGACATTCCTCGATCGTTCGTACGAGACCAGCCTCGTACGGAGAGAGCCAATCGGCAACGTAGTCACCGACAGCGTCGACTTCAACGAGCGAACGAAAGTCTTGGGCGCTATCAACGATGTGCGGTTGTCGCTCGCGTGGGCGGGAAGCAACGTGTTCCGTGTGGGTGTCGGCGGGCACGCCTTCAGCGGCAGCAACCGCGTGACGCTCTCGCGGATCTTTCCCGATAGCACCAAGTACACGAGCAACAGCCAATCCGATCGAATCAGCTACGCTGGCTTCGCCGGCTCCGTCGGCATCGAATACCATCCTTCTCGCGCAATCGGATTTGCAATGACTGCCAGGAAGGGCGCAAACCTGCGGGCTCAGAAAGGCGACACTCTGCTAGGCGACGGTCGCATCCCCGACCACTTTTCCGCATCAGTAGCCTTCGACGGAATCACAGGAGCGACCATCGCCGCCCGCGTGGCCCACGATTCGTGGAGCTCGCTCAGTTCACTGTCGTCCACTCGCATCCAGGCATTCGACGGCTGGGACACGAGTGTGGGAGCGGAGGTCACAGGTCCGCGCATCATTCAGCGAGTCATATTTGTTCGGGCCGGAGCGCGATTCCGAACGCTCCCCTTCGGGCTCAACGGACAGAGAGTGTCGGAGACATCATTCATGGGCGGACTCGGGATCCCATTGACGCGCGAGCGGGCGAGCTTCGATCTCTCCGTTCAGAGAGCGGCGCGCTCGGCGAATAGCGCCATCAAGGAAACCGGATACATACTCAGCTTCGGTCTGAGGGTCTCGCCCTAGTATGGCCGAGGCGGCGAATTCGAAAGCCGAGGTCATTCTCGTCGCTGACGACATTCCCGCCAACGTCGAGCTCCTGCTCGACCAGTTGGACAGTCTGGGTTACGACACCATCACCGCCGTGGACGGACCTTCAGCGATCGCGGCCGCGTTCGAGCACCATCCCGATCTTTGCATTCTCGACGTGTCGATGCCGGCCGGGGATCTGGGAGTCGACGATCGGTCAACCGGCTTCGAGGTTTGCCGGCGCATCAAACGCGATCCGCGCACATCGCGCATTCCGGTGATATTCGTCACCGCGCTCAACGATACCGGCGACCGGGTCCGCGGCATCGAAGCCGGCGGCGACGACTTTCTCACCAAGCCGCACAATCGTCTGGTGCTCGGCGCGCGCGTGCGAAGCCTGCTCAAGCTCAAGGCCGCAACCGACGCACTGGAGGACAGCCTCCGCAAGCTGCGCGAGCTGGAGAGAGTCCGCGACGATCTTATGAAAATGATTGTGCATGACCTCAAGACTCCGCTCACCTCGGTGCTCGCCACTCTGGAGATGCTCGCCGACGGAGACTTCGGTTCCGTGACGATACCGCAAAAGGCCGCCATCGGTGACGCGGAAACCAAGTCGGAAGATCTGCTCGCGCTCATCGAGGATATCCTCGAGGTCGCGCGAATCGAGGAGGCGCGGATTTCACTCGCGCTCGCGCCGATCGCCCCGGGCGCGCTCCTGGCAGAGCTCGTTCACGAATGGGGTCATCGCTTCCAGCAGGAGCGGACGACAGCTTCTGTATCGGTCGCCGACGACGCACCAGTTTTCGCGGGCGACAAGGGATTGATCAAGCGCTTGTTCTCGAATTTGATTCAGAACGCGGTGACCCATTCATCGCATCCCGTGCATCTCGAGCTGAGCGCCCGCAAGGCCCGCAGTGGCGTCCTGTTCACGGTCACCGACAACGGTCCCGGCATTCCGCCGGAGTATCACGACCTCATCTTCAGAAAATTCGGACAGGTCGAGATGCCGCGCTCGCCAAGGACGCGGAGCTCGGGACTCGGATTGACATTCTGCAAGCTCGTCGCTGAGCGACACGGCGGCCGCATCTGGGTGAAGAGCGAGGAGGGCAAGGGAAGCTCATTTTACATCGAGCTTCCTTCCGACCCGACATTGCAGGAAAACAATTCGCCGGTCGCGACCCCCACTTCCGCATCCACCGGTTTCTCGCGGTAGGCGCGCCGGCGCATTCGGGCCACTCGTCGGGTGGTACTATCTTTCACGGCGTTTCCACTCGATACTCAACGGCAATGCTCCCTTCCCGCCCCACGGTATACATCGAGACTTACGGCTGCCAGATGAACGTCAGCGACAGCGAGCTGATGCTCGGCAAGCTGACTGAATCGGGCTACGAGTCTGTCACGGAACCGGACGCTGCGGACGTCATACTCATCAATACGTGCGCGATTCGCGAACACGCGGAGCAAAGAGTGTTAGGACGCCTCGGCGAGATGAAGAGTCGGATGAAGCGCGACGCGGTGCTGGGCGTCACAGGCTGCATGGCGCAGCGGCTGGGGACGCAGCTGCTCGACCGCGCGAAGCACGTCAGCCTGGTGATCGGGCCTGACGGATATCGCGATCTTCCCTCGCTCATCGAGAGCGCCAGAAACGGAACGCGGACGACCGCCACCGATTTCGATCTGGAGGAGCACTATGAGGATTTCACGCCCCGTCGCTTCGAGGGTGTAAAGGCGTGGATCCCCGTGCAGCGTGGGTGCGATTACCGATGCACCTACTGTATCGTGCCGACGACGCGCGGACCGGAACGCAGCCGCCGGATGGCCGAGGTGCTCCGCGAGACCGAGGCTGTCGTCGCTTCGGGAATCTCGGAGATCGTGCTCCTGGGTCAAACGGTAAACTCGTACTTCGACGGGGAACATGACTTCGCCGATCTGCTGCGGGCTGTCGGAGGTGTCCCGGGAGTGAGGCGGCTGCGCTTCACCAGTCCGCATCCCAACGACTTCAGCGAGCGCGTTATCCGCGCGCTCGCTGAAACAGAAAGCGTGTGTGAGCACGTGCACCTGCCGATGCAGTCGGGCTCCAGCCGCACCCTCAAGCGGATGTCGCGCCGCTACACGCGCGAGCGCTATCTGGAGTGCGTCGACGAGCTGCGGTCTGCCATCCCCGACCTCGCGCTTACGACCGACATCATCGTCGGCTTTCCGGGCGAGACAGAAGACGACTTCGCCGAAACGCTGACCGCGGTGGAAGCCGTTGGGTTTGACGAGGCGTACACTTTCAAGTTTTCGCCACGTGACGGGACTCCTGCGACCCGGTTCCCGGCAAGCGAGGCTGTGTCCGACGAAGTCGCCAGTGAAAGGCTGGCGCGGCTGATCGCGACCGTTCGAGGAAGAAGTCGAGAGCGGAACCTCAAGCTCCTCGGCGAACGCCGTGAGGTGTTGGTCGAGAAAGCAGCTCGGCGAGGCGGGCTCCTCCAGTCTCGCAGTCGCGATTTCAAGACGGTGATGATTCCGGGCGACGCGTCTTTGATCGGCCGGTACTTGAATGTCGAGCTCACGGGGACGACCGGTTCTACTTTCGTCGGTCAGGTCGTTGGGCGGCGCGCCGCGCTGCCGATGGCCGTTTAGCGGCGCACCCGCCAGCATTGAGGCGTCGCGGATCGATCCCTCCGCGCGGGGAATGATTGTGAGGAGGCGCGTCTGAGCATCTAAGGTCAGAAAGCTCGGAATGGAGCTGGCCTGCCTCTCATCACCGCGACATATCTCTCGTATTGCGCCGGACTGCTCGCCGGATTCAACGGTATTGCGTGGGCTGCGGTTGCTGCGTCCCTTGCTGGGTTCGTCCTCGCTCTCGTAGGGAATCGATACGATCGGGCCGGGCTTGTGCTCGTGTTTGCCGGCGCGGCCATGATTGCCACGACTGCCCCACTCCCTGAGCGTCCGCTCGCCCGCGCGAAATCTCTGCCGCCCCCGGATTTGCTCGCGAGAGTCCGCCTTCGCGCCGGTCGGTCAATCGACAAAACGTTTGGCGAGGATGCCCCAATTGCCAGAGCGCTGCTGATCGCCGATCAGCATCAGATCCCGGCCGAGATGCGTGACCGATACGCTTCGGCAGGCCTGGTTCACATGCTGTCGATTTCGGGTCTGCACGTCGCCGTTATCGCCGCCGCCATGGAGCTCCTGTTCCAAGTCGCTCGTATGCCGCGGCGCACGGCGTTGCTGGGTGCGTTCATCGCGACCGGCATCTATGTCGCGGTTATCGGAGCCCCGCCGCCAGCCCTACGATCTGCTGCAATGCTCGGGGTTGCCATGGCCTCGCGGCTGGCGCAGAGACCAACATCGCCATGGGCGGCGTGGGCGATCGGAGCATTCGTCCCGCTCTTCGCCGCTCGCACGGTGCTGGATGTCGGATATCAGCTGAGCGTGCTGGGTATGTGCGCCCTCGTGGCTGCAGGATCCTTGTGGCGAAAACATCTCGCGAGACACCTGTCAGGCTGGAAGGCGCGCGTCGGAAGAGAGCTGGTCACGTCGCTTGTCGCGTGCGCAGTTACCGCTCCGCTCGTTGCTTGGGTATTCGGGCGAGTGAGTGTCATCGCGCCACTATCCAATCTGATCGCCGCACCGGTGATCACTTTCGCACAGCCTGTGCTTTTTCTTGCCCTTCTCCTCGCTCCATTCGGGTCTCTCGGGCGATTCATCGCCCAGGCAGTGCACCCCCTGCTCTTCGCATTCGATTGGATTGCCTGGTCGGCCGCCTCTGTACCTGGTGCAGCCATAACCGTGACGACTGCGCTCGTTACCGCTCTACTGGCGGCGTGCGCGGCAGGTGCGCTGGTCATCGCCTGCGTGAGTCGGTATCCGTCGCGACCCGCCATAGCAGGTGTCGCATCGCTCGCTCTCATGGTGGTTATCCCACCCGTTGAGTTCGGACGGACGAAAGGCGTAGAGCTGCATGTACTGGACGTCGGGCAGGGTGACGCCGTGTTGCTCCGGACCGACGCGGGGCGTTGGCTACTCTTCGACGCGGGTCCTGCCTGGAACGGCAGCGACGCGGGACGGAGAGTAGTTCTCCCGTATGTGCTTCGTCGCGGGGGGTCGCTCGAGTCATTCGTGCTTTCACATCCGCACAACGATCATGTCGGTGGCGCCGCCAGCGTCCTGGCCGCGATGCATCCCCATACTTACTGGGATGCAGCATTCGCCGGCGGTGCCGAGGCGTACATCAATTCGCTGGCCATAGCCAGGAAAGCCGGAATCGATTGGCGTCGGGTACGTCCAGGTGATTCCATCCGTGTCGACGGTGTCACTCTCGAATTTCTTGCTCCGGATTCTGCCTGGACTGTCGGCTTGAAAGATCCGAACCTTGCCAGCACCATCGCCCTGGTGCGATACGGAATGGTGCGCTTTCTGCTAGTCGGTGATGCCGAGCGGGTAGAAGAAGACTGGCTCCTCACGCACTATTCCACCGGATTGCGCGCTCAGGTGTTGAAGGTGGGCCACCACGGCAGCTCGACGAGCAGCAGTGACGAGTTTCTCGCGGCGGTCCGTCCGAGCCTCGCCGTCATTTCGGTGGGCGCGGGTAACAAGTACGGGCATCCGAGCGGAGATGTGATTCATGCGCTCGCGCGTGTGGGTGCGGAAATACTTCGCACGGATGAACTTGGCACCATCGTCGTCCGAACCGATGGAGTTCGGATCGATGTCGAAGCGAACGGAGAGAAATGGGAATTAGCGCGCGACTCCTCAACGCGGTAGCGGGACGCAGGATCGAGCTGCCCCCTGCGTTCACCGACCTCTATCCCGAGCTCGCTGACGTGAGCTATCGCCGGGGAGGGTTGCCGGTAAGAGTCGCGGGTTGGGCGCTCGGTTCGAGTAGCGCGGCTGCGATCACCCTGTGGCGCACCGTTTTTATCTCGCCCGCGGTGCCGCTCAGCACCGAGCTACTCTTGCACGAGCTCCGTCACGTCCACCAATTTTTGGAGCGGAAGACCTTTCCGCTGAGCTATCTTTGGCAGTCACTTCGTTACGGTTACTCTCGTAACGCCTACGAAATCGATGCTCGCCGGTATTCCGCGCTGCGTCTCG
>JALYYH010000253.1 GCA_030946665.1 Gemmatimonadota bacterium | reverse complement strand
GCGTGGCGTCGCCGCCATCATCGAGAAGAAGATTGGGTCCCGAGCCGTCGGGCCACACGAGCGCCTGATCGGTGCACCACCAGTACTCTTCGAGACTCTCGCCCTTCCACGCAAACACCGGCACGCCTTGCGGACTGTCGATCGTGCCCTTTCTGCCAACGACGACCGCGGCAGCCGCGTGATCCTGGGTCGAGAAGATGTTGCACGATACCCAGCGCACGTCTGCGCCGAGGTCGCTCAGCGTCTCGATAAGAACGGCGGTCTGCACGGTCATGTGCAATGAGCCCATGATCCTCGCGCCCGCCAGCGGCTGCTGCGCCCTGTACTCGGCGCGCAGCGCCATTAGGCCCGGCATTTCGTGCGCCGCCAGTCGAATCTCATTGCGCCCGAATTCGGCCAGCGAGATGTCCTTCACCTTGTAAGGCTCGCGGCCCGCATCTGCCGCCGCCGCGAATGCATTCATAGGTTCTGCGATCGTGCCCACTTTGCGCTCCATTCGAAGGTCTGCGTTGAGTCGTGCGTCAAGCGGTTTTCATGAGCGGAACCGCGTCCGCTTTCTTGCGTGTCTTGCTCCCACTGGCCGTTGCGGCGCTCCGCTTGGCTGTCGCCGCAAACAATACCGGTCCCTTCGCGTGAGGGTCCGGCGGCAGTGGAGTGTAGCGGAATCCGTCCAACCCGGCCGACTCCACCCAGCCGCCGAGCGTTCCCCGGTCGAAGCCCCGCCAGATGTGTCCCATCGTCTGTCTCAGGTCCTGCCTGTCATGCGGCATCATGTCCAGCACGAGGAGCCGACCTCCCGGCTTGAGAATCCGGGCCGCTTCCGAGATCACTCTCACGGGATCCGTGACGTAGTGAAGCACCAGGAACAGAAGCGCCACATCGACTTCGCCATCGGCGAGCGGAAGCGATTCGAGCCGCCCGTTCCGGATGTCGACATTGCCCACACCATGCAAACGCTTACGTGCGGCCGACAACATCGCGCTCGATTCATCGACCGCAATCACCTGCGCGACGAACGGCGCTACAGCCTGCGTTATGGCGCCGGTTCCCGAGCCGAGGTCGGCGACCTTCCAGCGCTCGTCGAGGAGTCCCAGCAGAGCGATGTCCGCGCGCCGACCGAAAAGCTCGAGGCGCATTCTGTCCCACTGGCCCGCTGAGGTGGAAAAGAACTGCTGCGATCTCGTGCTCCGCTCCGCCAGTACCGCCTGGGTTCTCCGTGCGTCGTGCTCGGCCGCCGTCGAATGCATCACTTCCTCGCGCACGAGATGCCACAGTCGCCGGGCCGAGGCGTCGAGAGAATCAGTCGCGATCCTATAGTGGCGGCTGGTGCCTTCCGCACGCGCCTCCACCCACCCTTCCGCGGCCAGCATCTTCAGATGTCTGCTGATGGTGGATTGCGGGAGTTGCATGATCGATCTCAGCTCGTTCACAGTCAGCTCGTTCCGCTCGAGGGCGAGCAAGAGCCTGCTCCTCGTCGGATCGGCGAGGGCCGTCATCTGCCCGAAAAGGGCGGTAGGGGTCAAACCTTCAATCCGTTCATCCGGATTGAAGGTTATTAAGATTGCGGGCGCCTGTCAAGCGTGTCCTGTCGCCCAAACGCCGTCTATCTTCCCTTCGTGATTCGGAACCCCTTTTTCGCGGTGTTGGCGGTTGCTGCAGTCGGATGCGCGCCCCCCGTGTCGGTCGCACCGCCGCCCGCCAACGACTCCGACTGGGCATGGTACGGGCGCACGCCCTACGGGGATCGTCACTCCCCTCTCAAGCAGATCGATACCGGCAATGTGTCGCGGCTAACCGTGGCGTGGCGCTTTCACACGGGCGAAGCCGCGCCGCAATTCAAGACCAGCGCGCCAACGGCGCTCGAAGTTACCCCCCTCGTATTTCGCGGTACCATGTACCTCAGCACGCCGCTCGGCCGTGTGTTCGCGCTCGACCCCGCCACCGGCGTGGAGCGCTGGCATTTCGATCCGCGGGTCAGTCGCAGTACCGAGTTCGGAGACTTCGCCAACCGAGGTGTGGCGCTCTGGCTCGACAGCGCGGCAGCGCCCGGCATCGCGTGTGCGCTCCGGGTGTTCGTTGCGACCATCGATACTCGTCTCATCTCGCTCGACGCCACCACCGGGACTCCGTGCGCGGGTTTCGGTGAGCGCGGTGTGGTGCAACTCCGGGACGGGCTACGAAATCCGCCGGCAAACGCGTCGGAGTACGAAGAGACTTCTCCGCCGACAGTCGTGAGCGGGGTGGTCGTCGTTGGTTCCGCGGTGGCCGACAACAATCGGATCAACGCGGCAAGCGGCGAGGTACGCGGCTTCGACGCGCGCACCGGAGCACTGCGCTGGACCTGGGACCCGGTTCCTCAGGATTCGACGGAGCCCGCATCGCGCACATGGATCGGACCGAATGCGCATCGTACCGGCGCGGCGAACG
>JALYYH010000240.1 GCA_030946665.1 Gemmatimonadota bacterium | reverse complement strand
ATCAGGTCCGCGAGGCTGCGGCCCTTGGCGCTGATGATTCCGGCGGTGACGGTGTTCTCGAGACCGAGCGGATTGCCGATCGCGAGCACCCACTCTCCGATGCGGGAAGCCACATCGTTACCGAGTGCGACGGTGGGGAAGTCGTTGCCATCGATTTTGATCACCGCGACGTCGGTCGTTCTGTCATGCCCGACTACCTTTGCGGTGAATACGCGATGATCCATCATTCTCACCGTCACCTTGTCGGCGATCGTCTCGCGATCGGAGTTGGTGACGACGTGATTGTTAGTGAGGATGTAACCGTTGCGCGTCACTATGAACCCCGAACCCTGACCGCGCATCGGACGCGACTGCTGCGGAATATCGAACTGGCGGAAGAAATCCTCCATTCCTGGAGGGGCGCCTTGAGGCGTCTGGATGCGTCCGCGCTGCGCGGCTCCGTTCGATCGCGCTGCACTGAACACTTCGATCGACACTACGGCAGGAGTGACATTGTTCGCTATCGCGACGAACGCGTTGCTCGCGTCGGCGATTGGCTGGACCTGCGCAGCACTCGGGCGCGTCTGCGCGAATCCGAGCTTGGTCCAATTCATTCCTGAAGCTACGATCAATCCGCCGATAAAAGCGGTGGTCGCGGCTACGAAGAGGCGCGCCTTCTGAGAAGCAATTGACATACGGCAATGTGGCTAAAGGGTGTAACTATAAGACACGATTTCGTGTCTACAGGTTTCACACGATTTTGTTGCGACTGCAGAGCGCCGGTCGCCTGCGCGATTCCACCGACCTCTATGGTACTCTCGAAAGGGCCGTCTTGCTCCATCTGAATCTATTGGAAATCTCGCCAGCGTTGTCGGGAATTCGCTGCGCCGATTTTCGCACGGGGCGAGTCAGATGTTTGTATGACGGCTCGGTCTGTTTGTCCGAGGACTCGTTCGCCCGGGACCGAAAAAGCCTGTAACGAAACGATGCGGCTGTAAAAAAACATTACACCGTTATTGATGAGCTTGACAGAGACGAATTTCTAAGTCCTTCGGTGACAAAGTGTTAGGATGGGGCACAGGCGTTGCCTTAGGGGGTCCCGTTCGAGTAACCCTCTGCCGGCCTGCCTTGATGCTTCGATCCTTCATCCGCTCCTTCGGCGTCATTCCTGCCGCCGTCTTCCTTTGGTCCTGCGCGGACTCCGCTCTCCAAGGTCCGACATCCCCAATCGATCCAGTATCCGCTCCAGCCGGCGCGACATCGGCAAAGACGGGTGATGTAACGGACGCCCTCCCCAATTCGCGCAAGGTCGCGCTCAGGGCGCTTTGGTGGAACACGGACTGGGAGCCTCAGCGTGTAGTGAAGGTCACCGAGACCATCGGCCCGTCCGGCGGCCTAATCAAGATCCCGCAGACCGGCCTGACGATGCTGTTCCCCCCCGGCGCTGTTCGGGCTCCGATCAAGATCACTGTTGGCTCGGACGACAGTTACGTCGCGTACAAGATGGAGCCGAGCGGAACGCAGTTCCTGAAGGATGTCACGGTCACCCAGCTCCTTTCCTTCACCGAGGTCGGCAGTGGCCCGCTACGGAAGCAGTTGTTCGCGGCGTACATCGCCGACGACAATCTGAAGCTCAGTGGAAAAATAAGAGTACTCGAGATCGAGCCTTCCACGACCGTCGTCTCCCCGCGGACCGGACTACCGGAGGCGCAGGTCTGGCTCATCAAGCATTTCTCCCGCTACATGCTCGCGTCAGGCTGATGGTCATTCACACTTCTACCATGGGTCGCCACATGATTCGCTCGAGATTCGTTCGCGCGTCAGTCCTCGTCCTCACCGCATTCGTCGCGGTATCCTGCGCCGAGAATTCGCCGACTGCACCATCGGCTCCCGTCAACGCCATTGTCGCGACGGACAATTCCCAGCAAGCGCTGCTTGGAGGCATAGGAGGACTGATTGGCGGCCTCCTGAGGCCGGTCGTCTGGATCGTCGGCTTCGTGCTCAACCCCTCCCAGGATATCAGTGCGGTCGCCTGGAACTCGAGCCACGATAACGTTTCGTACGGCGTTTCTGGTTACATCTCGCCATCTGGCGGAAGGCTGACGATTCCGGAAGCGGACTTCTCGATCGTCTTCCCGGCCGGAGCAGTTAGTCAGTCGACCAAGATTACGATCACCTCAGACCCGAAGTACGTCGCTTACGCAATGACACCGCACATGACGTTCGCGAGACCAGTGGTGGTCACTCAGCGCCTGAGGAACACAGCTATCGATGGATTGTCCCTGCCTGCCAACACCCAGCTTTTCGGTGCGTACGTGGCAGACGGCCTCGACCTCAGCGCCTTAATAAAGGCGCTCGAGATCGAGCTTTCGGCGACCATCTTTGCGCCAGGATCTCCGACCATCCCGGAAACTGAAGTCTGGACGTTAAACCACTTCTCCCGCTACATGTTGGCTTCGGGCTGAACTCCCTCCGGACCACCAATTCGGGCGGTGCCTCATGACGAGTGAATATCGTGGCGCGAGCGAGCTTGTCGAACGGGCACGCTTGGCAGAGAAAGCAGGGGAGAGTGCCAAGGCATTGGGACTCTATGATGACGCGCTGACCACTTTTGAGAGCGGAAGCGCGGACCCATTTGTGGCCGACATTCTCCGCTGGAAGGGCACTCTCCTTCGGGAACGCGGCGAAACCGAAGCGGCCTTTCGCTGCTACGACCGAAGTCTCGAGCAAGCTCTGCTCTCGGGCTCACCGGGGGCTGAGGCGCACGCGCTCAACTGCCTCGCGATAATCCACCAGCGTCGCGGCGAGAACAAGGAGGCGGAGCGACTCTACGCCGAAGCCGCCGCGTTGGCGGAAAAGGCCGCTGACGCCCGCCTTCTCGGGATGATCCAGCAAAATCGCGGCGTGCTCGCGAACATGCACGGTGATTTCCCGGCGGCCTCGACGCTCTACTTGAAAAGCCTCAGCGCCTTTGAGCTGACCGGTGACTCCGAGCCTTTGTCGTGGGTGCTCAACAACCTGGGCATGCTCCACTCAAAAGTCGGCAACTTCGGTGACGCGTTCGGATATTTCGACAGGGCGCTTGGCATCGCCAACGAACGGGGCGATACGTTAGTGCGCAGTGTGGTTACCCTGAACCTGGCTGAGGCGTGGGTCGGAGCAGATCGTTTGGATCTTGCGGACGATCTCTGCTCGAGGGCGCTCGAAGAAGCTCAGCGCCGCGGTGACCACCTGACCGCCGCAGGTGCCTTGAAAGTCCGGGCGAGCATCGAGCGGCGTCGTGGAGCGCTCGACAAAAGCATCGCGACGTTGCGGATCGCGATTTATGAGGCAGAAGGAGCGGAGGACCGGCTCCTTCACGCCGAGATGCTGCGCGAGCTCGGGGAGATCTCGCGCGCGGTCGGAAACTCAGCGGCCGCACGCTCGGCTTGGCGCGAAGCCGCCGACGCCTTCCGGTTGACCGGCGCCAACCACGATCTGGTGGAAATCGAAACACGGCTGGAGTCGCTACCGGCGTAGTCGGAGGTGTGGCGCGTCCCCGCCGGGTTGTGCGGGTGACTCCATGGAACGCTTCCTCGTCTGGCTAAGTAGGTGGAAGTCCTCACCAGCTTTCAGGCGCTGGGTGAGGTTCATTGCGCATCTCCATGACTCATCGCAAGCCGACAGTCGAACTAAAGGCGGTGGAATCGTCCGCCGTCAAAGACAGCGTAGAGCGCGCCAAACTCGCCGAGCTCGAAGGCCGGTGGGCGGAAGCGTGCACGCTGTATGAACAGCTTGTCCGAAATCCCGACGTGCGCGCGAGTACGCGTCTCGCGGTTTTGCGGTGGCTCGGCCGCGCGTACATGGAGCAGGGGAATCGCGGGGCAGCGCTCGATGTTCTGGAAGCCGCAGTCGCCTCGGCGGAAATCCTGGGTTCTCCTCCCGCCGTGGCCCAGGCGCTGAACGTAGTGGGAATAGTTTACCAGACCAGCGGCGACCTGGATCAGGCCGCGAAGATTTACGAGGCTGCCCGGGACAAAGCCGAGAGCTCAGGCGATGGAGCTCTCATCGCGATGCTCGATCAAAACCTCGGCACTGTTGCGATTATCCGCGGAGATCTACGCGGGGCGCTCGAGGCATTCAGATTGAGTCATCTCGGTTACCAGTCGCTGGGAATGCGAAACCACGAGGCGCAGGTTCTCAACAACATCGGGTTGGCGTACATGGAGCTCGGCG
>JALYYH010000229.1 GCA_030946665.1 Gemmatimonadota bacterium | reverse complement strand
CGAAGAAATCCGCGGCGGCATCCCGTCTCGTCACCGTATCGAGCGATATGCGGCGCGTTCGCGAGTCCATTCCCGAGCCGGGCTCGTTGAAGCCGATGTGACCCGTCTTGCCGATGCCGAGGATCTGGAGATCGATCCCTCCAGCCGCCCTGATCGCCTCCTCGTATGCCTCACACTCGACATCGACGTCGTCGCGTGGGACATCACCGCGCGGAATGTGAACGTTCGCCGGCTTGACGTTGATGTGATTGAAGAGGTTCTCCCTCATGTACCGGTGGTAGCTGTGGATGCTGTCCCGGTTCATCGGGTAGTACTCGTCCAGGTTGAAGGTCACGACGTCGGAGAAATCGAGACCTTCCTCTCGATGCATCTTGATCAGCTCGCGGTAGATGCCGATCGGCGTGCTGCCCGTGGCGAGACCGAAGACGGCATGTCCACCCGCCGCGCGGCGCTCCCTGATTATCTCGGCGATGCGCGTCGCGATCGATCGCGCGATCTCGCCGTACTCGACGACGACTACTGGAACTCGTTCCCTGAGGGCTGGCATTCAGTGTTAGGAAAGAGGCGTCCAGAAAGATAAACGCATCATCGGTTCACGGTTTGGGCTGAGTCTTCAGGTAATCCCACACCGCCGGATCCTCCGGGCCGAGCACCCACACCGAGAACCCGCGCAGGCGATTGGAGCGCGCAAGTTCCATTTTCTCCCTGAAGCTTCGCTCGTTCTCGAGAAAGACCCACTCGTATACTCCTCCGTTGGAAAAATGGGCGTAGGGTACGCGCGCCACGCTATCCCACTGGATCGTCGCCCGGTGTCGCTCGACGAGTCCGGACCCCCAGGTCCAGTTGACGGTCTCGCTCCACGACCGCGCGTGCTCGGGGAGGGTCGGATCCCATCGCGTGAACCAGTGATCGCCGTAAGTCGGAATTCCGAGGGAGAGTTTTTCCTTGGGGACGAACTTGAGGAAGTAGTCGATGTTCTCACGCATCCAATCGATGCCCGCGACCGGGCCGGGCGGAGTGCGGCGAGTATTCTGGCTGTAAGTCATCAGGGAGATGAAGTCGCCCGCCTGAGCGAGCGCGGCGAGATCGTATCCCGCGCGCCAGCTTTCCTGAAGAAAACGGTGGTACCCGGTTTGACCCGCGCCTTCCTCGGTGCGGTGCACGACGGCGATGCTCAACGCGCAGCCGACGCGGTGCAGCGCAACACCGGTGTCACGATACCAGGCGCTGAGCCTGTCGCGATCCTGGATGTTCACGTTCTCGATGTCGAACTGGATTCCCCAGTAACCGTTGTGCTGACACAACTCGACGAGGCTACGCGTAGCGCGACCGCGAGCGGCGGTGTCTGAGAGGAGGCTTCGGAGGGCGGGGCCGTTGAACCCCTCGTTTACCACGAGCGGCATGACCTTCACACGGTGCGCTTTGGCGATAGCGAGCACCCGGGAATCCAGCTCGCCGAAGACGATGCCGAGACTGTCGACGGTATAAACCTGCGGCGCCAGGACCGAGATCTGGTCGATGTTCCTTACCAGGCTCTGATACGAGTCTTCGCGGTCGACGTAATAAAAGAGTCCCTCGAGCGCCTGGGCGGCCGACTGTCGCGCGGACAAAAAGATCAGGGCGACAAGGAGCTGAATGAACGTGCCTGCGCGAAATCCGAGACGAAGCTGAGAAAAAATCATCTGCACAGTGGAAGGAGGTGAAATCTTCTTCCGAAGCATCCGTGTTACCTAGCGGTTCTCCCAATTCACGATGCGCGCGCCGAGCACGGCTTGCTGGACGGCGTCGGCGACATCGCGACGCAGCTGCACGTGACGAGTGTTGTTGCGTGTCGGGTTCACCCGGTTCGTGAGCACCACCACAAAAAGATCCTTCTCCGGATCGAGCCAGATGGAAGTTCCGGTGAATCCCGTGTGGCCGAAGCTCCACGGGGAGAAGAACTGCCCCGCACTCGAGCCGCCCTCGGGCGAATCCCATCCGAGAGTGCGCGAGGATTCTCTGCCCTGGCGCGCAGTCCAGCGCGCTATGGTGGCAGGCTTCACTATGCGAATGCCGTTGGCGCCTTCGCCACCGTTCAGGATCATCATCGAGAATAAGGCCAGGTCGCGCGCCGTCGAGAAAAGCCCCGCGTGACCCGCGACGCCGCCCATCGCCCAGGCGTTCTCGTCGTGAACGGCACCCCACAGCAATCCTCCGCGCGCGTCATCCACCTGCGTGGGCGCGATCCGGTGACGGAGAGAAATCGGCGGCTGGAATTGAGTGTCGGTCATGCCCAGCGGCCGGAAGATCTTTTCGCTGGCGAGGACATCGAGCGTCTTGCCGGTAATTCTCTCCATCACCAGCTGGAGCAGAATCATGTCCCAGTCGCTGTAAATCATGTTCGTGCCCGGCGTGTACTCGAGTGGACGCGCGTTGATCTGATAGAGGTACTGCTCGCGTCCGCGAGCGGTGGAGTAAATGTTGGCGCCCGCCTCGAGCCCGCCGCTGTGGGTGAGGATCTGCTTGACCGTGATCTGCGCCTTCTCCGGCGAGTTGAATTCCGGCAGGTACGACGCTACGGTGCGGTTGATGTCGAGCTGGCCGCCTTCCTCGAGGATCATGGCGGCCGTCGTGGTCGCGATGACCTTGGTGAGGGAGGCCAGATCGTAGAGCGTGTTGGTATCGACGGCAGGCGAGCCAGGTTGATTCCAGTCGATGTAGCCGTAACCCTTCATATAGGCGATGTGTCCATTGCGGCCAACCGCGATCGCTACTCCGGGGGCAACCGCCTCCTCGATCGCGGTCTTCACGATCTTGTCCAACTTCGCGGGCAGGGTGGTGTCGAGCCCCGAGTTGTTCAACCCCATCTGGGGGCCGACGTACTTGATCGGCGCTGGCGCCGCAGCTACGCGGGCGGGGGGTGGTGGTGGGGCGCAGGCGACAGCAGCAGCGAGGGAAACAAGAATCAGGCGAAGCTTCATCAATTACATCCGTGTCTGTGCTCTGTGAATGCCGGCGCCGAAAAGCAGGCTCGGCGGCAACGAAATCGGAAGACGGCCATTGATCTCCCTCTCGCCCAGTACGGCGAGCGCGGCAGCGCGCTGACTGACGGGAGCGCCTCCCCACGCCAGCAGGTACGACGACACCGAAGG
>JALYYH010000226.1 GCA_030946665.1 Gemmatimonadota bacterium | reverse complement strand
CGCAGCTCAAGAAGCTGGCGGGATACTTCGACTTCATCATCGACACCGTTTCGGCGAAACACGATTACAACCAGTATTTGAAACTATTGGCCACCGATGGCGTCATGATCTGTGTCGGCGCACCGCCGACGCCGGCCGAGGTGGGAGTGTTCAATCTGCTCGGCGGCCGACGCAGTCTGGCGGGATCGGGCATCGGCGGTCTCCCAGAAACGCAGGAGATGCTGGATTACTGCGCCGAGTACGGCATCACCTCCGACGTCGAGGTAATCGACATTGCCTACATCAATGAAGCTTACGAGCGCATGCTGAAGAGCGACGTGCGTTATCGGTTCGTGATCGACATGGCTACGCTAACCTGAGAATACCCGGATTCGGCTTATGAATCTCATCGTCAAAGACATCGCGATCGTAATCGTTTTTGTAATCACAGGCTGGATGCTGAAGACGTACCTGACTCATCGGGAAAAGATGAGAGGTCTCTCGATGACCAAGGACGGCCTGGCGTCATCCGACGAGCGACTTGCTCGCGTCGAGCAGGCGGTCGAATCGATCGCGATCGAGATGGAGCGCATTGGCGAGGGGCAGCGCTACGTGACGAAGCTGCTAAGCGAGTCCGGACAACCTTTGCCTGCACAGCGTCTACCCGCCGCAGTCCCGGAAACGATGCGCGTCGGATAGCGACGCATTGGAAACTGCCTGAGACAAATTTTGTTGTTGAGCGCCGCGGGGATCACGTTGGCCACCACTCGGCCTCCGCCCAAGTCGCCTCGAGCGCTGACAAGGCTTCCTTGATAGCGCGCTCAATGCGCTACCTTGAGTGACATGCGCATCCTCCTCATCGGTGCCACCGGCACCATCGGACAAGCGATTGCCTCGGCGCTCGGAAGTCGCCACGATGTCGTTCCCGTCAGTCGGCACAAGGCCCGCGAATCAGTAGACCTCGGCGATCCTAATTCGATTCGAGCTCTTTTCGAGCGAATCGGTCGTGTCGACGCGATCGTGTCCGCAGCGGGACAGGCGGCTTACAAGCCGCTTGCCGAATTATCAGACTCGGACTTCGCGTTCAGCGCGGGGAACAAGCTGATGGGCCAGGTGAACCTCGTGCGCTTCGGCTTGCCGTCAGTCGCCGACAACGGATCGGTGACTTTGACGTCAGGCATTCTGGCGCAGCAACCCGCGCCGGGAACCGCGGCGATCAGCCTGGTGAACGCCGCGCTCGAAGGATTCACGCGCGCGGCAGCACTCGAGGCGCCGCGCGGAATTCGTGTGAATGTCGTCAGCCCACCATGGGTGACTGAGACACTTCAGGCCATGGGCCGTCCGACGACCGGGAGCCTGCCGGCGGCGTCAGTCGCCCGCTCTTACGTCGAGAGTGTCGAAGGACGAATGAGCGGCCAGGTCCTCTCTCCGAAGTGAGGATCGCGACCGAAAGCTGACCTGACTCGTCGGCATCGGATTTTGGGTGTAAAATTGGGCTCATGAAACCCAAAGAACTCACCATACGAGGCCTGATCCTGGGCGCCCTCATCACGACGGTGTTCACGGCGGCCAACGTCTACCTCGGTCTCAAGGTCGGGCTCACCTTCGCCTCGTCGATCCCCGCGGCGGTGATCTCGATGGCAATCCTGAGCGCGGTGAAGGACTCGACGATTCTCGAGAACAACATCGTCCAGACCGTCGCCTCGGCCGCGGGCACACTCTCGGCGATCATCTTCGTCCTGCCCGGACTCGTGATCGTCGGCTACTGGACGGACTTTCCGTTCTGGCAATCGTTTTTGATCTGCGTGAGCGGTGGAGTTCTTGGCGTGGTGTTCACAATTCCGCTCCGGCGCGCATTGGTGACGAACTCGGATCTTCCCTACCCCGAGGGCGTCGCAGCCGCTGAGGTATTGAAGGTTGGATCTGGCACGCGCGGCGAGACGAAGGACGAGACGGGTGAAGCCAGAGAAGGCCTCGTCGCCGTCATGCTCGGCTCAGTAGCCTCGGCCGGACTCGCGATCATCACGGCGACGCGGATCGCTGGCGCTGAGCTGAACGGCTTCTTCCGCATCGGCGCGACCGGGTCGACCGGATACAACTTCGCGTGGTCGCTGGCGCTGCTCGGTGCGGGACACCTGGTTGGATTGTCGGTGGGAATGGCGATGCTGGTCGGTCAGGTGATCTCGTGGGTGATCGCCGTGCCGATACTGACGTCGATGCAGCCCGCCACCGCCGGTCAGGCGCTCGCGGATCACACGATTGCGATCTGGCGCACGCAGGTGCGCTTCATCGGCGCGGGGACGATCGCCGTCGCCGCCGTCTATACACTCATCAGACTCGCGAAGCCGGTGATGGGCGGACTGGTGAGCACGCTCGTCGCTTCTCGTGCGGCGGCCACGTCGGACGATCGTGACCGCGACATCTCGCCCCCGTGGATTTTCGCGCTGACCGCCGTGTGTCTGGTGATCTCGGCGTGGCTGGCGTTCACCTTCGCGAAGTCGACGGTGCTGGCGCCGAGCGCGGTGAAGCTGACGATGATCGCCGTTCCGTTCGTGCTGATCATCGGCTTCGTGATCGCGGGCGTGTGCGGATACATGGCGGGCCTGATCGGCGCGTCGAACAGCCCGATCTCCGGTGTCGGCATTCTGTCGATCGTGATCTGCGCGTCGGTGATCACGCTCGTCGTATCGCCGACGGAAGAGACACGTCATGCGCTGGTGGCATTCGCGCTGTTCGTGACGGCGATCGTCTTTGCGTGCGCGACGATCTCGAACGACAACTTGCAGGATCTGAAAACCGGCCAGCTCGTCGGGGCGTCACCGATGCGTCAGCAGATCGCGCTCATCGTCGGCGTGGGTGCGGGAGCGGCGGTGATCCCGTTCGTGCTCAACCTGCTCGCCAAGGCGTATGGCTTCGCGGGAGCACCGAACGTCAACGTGGTTGCGGCGAATCCACTGCCAGCGCCGCAGGCGACGCTCATCTCCGCGCTCGCCGAGGGCGTGATCGGTGGGAAGCTCGAATGGAAGATGCTCGGGATTGGCGCAGCGGTTGGTGTCGGTCTCGTTGTGCTCGACGCGGCGCTCGGCGCGATGAAGAAACTCCGGATTCCGCCTTTGGCGGTTGGTATTGGCATCTATCTGCCGATGTCGGCGACGTTTGCAGTGATCATCGGCGCGGTGCTGGGCCATTGGTATGATGGACGCGGTCGGACGATGCCAAACCCGGATCGCGCTCAACGGCTGGGAACGCTGGTGGCGTCGGGATTGATTGTCGGCGAGAGCATCTGGGGAGTGATCAATGCCGGGCTAATTGTCGGATTCTCGAAGGACGCGCCGATTGCGCTGGTGTCGGAGAGTTTTGCACTTGCGCCGTGGCTTGGGGTGGCGGGATTCGTCGGAGCCATTGTCTGGTTATACGGGTGGATGTTGAGGCGGTCGAGAGCGGTGCGATAACGCGGGCCGACGCAGCAGGCAGCTCGTCAAACAGCGTTAACTCCGCTAGCCAGCGCCAGTGTTCCGTCCAAAATCTCTTGACACCCAAGGGGAAACCCGTATCGTGGGCGTCGATAAACATTCATTTCCTACCGCGAGCCTTGCGGCGTTACCCTCAAAGTGAGAATCGAACCATGTCGTTGCGAAATGTTCTCGGCGCGGTAGTGGCAATCGTAGCACTGACAGCCTGCGATGCAAACAGGCCGGGGGTGACGGATCCCGGCGTCAAGGCGACGGCGAGCGGTCAACGAGCGCTGATGGCGACGAGCGGCACCAACCAGCCCAGACTCTCCGGCGTCGTCACCGCAACGCAGCGGGTGAGCGCGTTCGGCTCCATGTCGGTGCCTGCTGACGTGACGGCGGTTCAGCGCGTTGGCGTCGGGCCGAACCGCCGAGTGCATGGCCTCAGCTGGTGGCCTCGCAACGAGACGACGATCTCAGTCGACGGCACAGACTCGCGGCGGCTCGTCGCAGGCGCGAACGATTACTCCAGCGTTCCCGAGACCGGAGATTCGAGTTGCGGCAACTACGCGTCGACGGACGGGGGCACGACGTGGCACGACGTCGGGACGGGCTACCAGCCCGTTGCGCTGCCTGCGGCGGGTGATCCGGCAACTGCATTCGATGCGAACGGCACCGCGTACTTCGTCTGCCTTGCGTTCAACCGCGAGACCAATTCCTCCGGCATATTTGTCGCCAGGTCGCGCGATCTCCGGACGATCACTCCGATGACGCCTGTCATCACCACCGACTTCAGCACCAGGCTCTTCAACGACAAGGAGTTCGTCGCGATCGACTCGCGGGACGAAAGCCGGTATCGCGGCCGCATCTACGTCACATGGACCCAGTTCGACTACAACGGGCCGCGTGGAAGGTATCGCGCCTCGCCGATCCTGATCTCCTACTCGTCCAACGGTGGCGCGACCTGGAGCGCGCCCCACGCTGTGACTTCCCCAGACCTGGATAGCAATCAGGGATCAGTTCCCGCCGTGGGACCCAACGGCGAGCTCCTGGTCGTGTTCGAAAACTTCAATACGCCGACCTACGTGAATCAGGTAATGGTGGCCAGGTCGCTCGACGGTGGGCGGACGTTCGAGCGTCCCGTGAAGGTGGACGAGCTTTTCGACGTCTGCCCAAAAATCGCCTATGGAGATTGCTCGCTGAATAACTCGGATTTCCGTGTCAACTCGTTTCCCTCGATCGCGGTCAGTGACAACGGGACGGCGCACGTGGTCTGGAACGATTACCGGAACGGCAAGTCGGAGATCCGCTACAGCTCTTCATCAAACGGGGGGAGGCGCTGGGGAGCGTCATCTCTCGTAAGCCCGAACGCGACCTCGGGCGACCAAGTCTTCCCGTGGGTCGCGACCGACGAAGACGGCAAAGCGCACGTTGTGTATTACGATCGGCGCGACGACCCTAATAACTATCTGCTCAACACTTACGTGAGCTCCCAGCGTGGCCGCGGGTTTGGCGCTGCGCTGCGTGTGAGCGAGGTATCCTCCGATCCGTATGACGGTGGATTCGGTGGCAGTTTCATCGGAGATTACAACGGCATAGCCGCGGGCGGCGGTCAGGCACACCCGATCTGGACTGATACGCGTCGACACGCGCAGGATGCTATGACGGCGACGGTCGAGTTCGGGACAGGTCCGAACATTGATCGGCGGCAGGGCTTCTGAGAAGCCTATGTTTCCAGTGACTGAAGAGGGAGACGTCAAGCGGCGTCTCCCTCTTTCTTTTGCGGCACGCCAAGCATTTCGCCGGCGCGATCGAAGATTTCGCTCGTGTCGCGCACTCATTGGCTCAAGTTCGGCAGAAAAAGCTATATAGTGTCGATGACTGAACACCTCATCCTGATCACTGGTGCCGGCCCGACCGGCCTCGTTCTCGCACTCTGGTTGACGAAGCTCGGCATCAACGTGCGAATCATCGACAAAACCGCGGAGCCAGGTACGACCTCCCGCGCGCTGGCTGTGCAAGCACGCACGCTTGAGTTCTATCACCAGGTTGGATTGGACGACTCCGTCATCGCTGGCGGAGTCAAGATTGAGAATCTCAATTTCTGGGTAAAGGGACGCCGCCGAGCCGGTGTGCCGCTGCAGCGCACCGGAGAAGGACTGACTCCGTACGCGTTCGCGCTCGTCTTTCCGCAGGATGCTCACGAGCGATTGCTCGTCGAGCGCCTGGGCGCGCTCGGCGTTCGGGTGGAGCGGCGAACAGAGCTGCTACGCTTCACGCAGCACGACCGCGGAGTGACAGCGACGCTGCGGCGGCCCGACGGCTCGGAAGAAGTTTGCGAGGCAGCGTATCTCGCGGGCTGCGACGGGGCGTCGTCAACCGTTCGCGGACAACTCGGGATCGGGTTTCCGGGCGGAACCTACACCGGTCTCTTCTACGTCGCCGATGTCGAGGCAACGGGCGACGCCGTCGATCGCGACCTCAACGTCGACATCGAGGATGCCGACTTCATTCTTCTCTTTCGTCTCAAAGGACAGGGACGCGTGCGGCTGGTTGGAACGGTTCGCGATGTGCCGGACGGCGAACACGGCAAGCTCGGTTTCGAAGACGTGAAGGGCAAAGCCATCGAGCAGCTGCGCCTCAACATCCAGAAGGTGAACTGGTTTTCGACCTATCGCGTGCACCATCGCGTCGCCAATCGCTTTCGCGACAGACGCGCCTTTCTGCTCGGCGATGCCGCGCACGTCCATAGCCCGGTCGGCGGCCAGGGCATGAACACAGGGATTGGCGACGCCGTGAACCTGGCGTGGAAGATCGCCGCGGTGTTGAAGGACAGCGCGCCTGAAAATCTGCTCGATACCTATGAGCCGGAGCGGATCCCCTTCGCGCAGCGTCTCGTCGCTACCACCGACCGCGGCTTTACGCTCGTTACGAGCCGTGGCGGTTTAGCCGGTGTGGTGCGCACGCGGATCGCTCCACTCCTGGTGCCGCTGCTTTTTCGAATCGGCGCCATGCGTCGCTTGCTGTTCAGGACGGTATCACAGACTCAGGTCAACTATCGTAACAGCGCATTGAGCGCTGGCGCGGCGGGCAAAGTGCATGGAGGGGATCGATTGCCCTGGGCCGACCTCGGATCGGGTGAAGACAACTTCGCGCCACTGACATCGCTGAAGTGGCAGGTCCATGTCTGCGGTGTAGTGCCGCGCGCCGTGAGCGAGGCGTGCGCCGAACTTCGGCTTCCCCTCCACGCTTTCGCCTGGCAACCAGGAATGCGACGTGCCGGTTTCCAGAACGGGGCGTTGTATGTCGTACGACCCGACGGTTACGTGGCGCTGGCTGATCCGAGTGCCGATCCGGAACGGTTGCGTCAATATTTCGCTGGACGTGAGCTCACGCCTTTGGCGGCACACGCATGACCGCTATCAGGTATTAGGGATTCGCGCTCCTTCGGGCGCCAGGAGCTATCCGGCATCGTCGTTCAGCTCTCGGGTCATTTCGATCATCGTGGGCCGGAACCCGCGCGATCGAACAGGCGCTGCGCATAACCTCGCCTCCAGACCTGAACCCAGAATGCCTATCGGCATATGTGCTGCTCCTCCTCCACGTGAAATAACTATGAGGAGAAGTTGATGGCCGCCACAAGCGTTCGGCTTGCCAAGCGCCCCGCCTTCCCTCACCTTCGAGCGTCATGCGATTCCTTCTTGTCGAGGATGACGTAGCGCTCGCCAAATCCCTCGAGCGCGGGCTCCGGGAGCAGGCCTACGTGGTCGACGTGGCCACGGACGGAGAGGATGCGCTGTACAAGGCCGCCATCAACCCGTACGACGCAATCATCCTCGATGTCAATCTGCCGAAGGTCGACGGCTTTGCCGTCTGTCAGAGCATTCGCAAGCTGGGATCGGCGGTGCGTATCCTCATGCTCACCGCACGCGGCAACACTGAAGACCGCATTCATGGTCTCGACAGCGGCGCCGACGACTATCTGGCAAAACCGTTCGAATTCGAGGAGCTGCTCGCAAGGCTGCGCGCCTTGCTGCGCCGGCGCGGCGAACAGGTCGATCAGGCGATCTGCATCCTCGACAACATGGAAATCGACTTCCCAAGACAGCGGGTGCGTCGCGGCGGGGAGATCGTGGAGCTAACGACCAAGGAATACACGCTGCTGGCGTATCTCGCGCGCAATCAGGGAAAGGTCGTCGGCCGCGCTGAGCTCACCGAGCACGTTTGGGACAACAACCACGATCCCGCGACGAACGCAGTGGAGGTGTACATCAACCGTTTGCGCAAGAAAATCGATCGCGCGGGATTCACACCACTCATCCAGACGCGACGCGGGTCGGGATACTACCTTGGCGTGACCTCGCCAGCCGGAGAAGGATAGCTTGCGTTTGGGGGCGCGCATGCTTCGGTCCGTTCGCACGCGGCTCGCGTTGTGGCACGCGGGCGTCCTCGCGCTGATCCTCATCGCGTTCACGGTGTTCACGTGGGCATTTCTCCAGCGGCTCACAGAGGAGCGCGTAGACCAGTCGCTCGCGGAAGCGGTGCGCTCCTTTCATCAGGCGGTGCTGACCGAGGCCCGGGCGCAGCGCACCCCCGACGAAGCAGCGCAGGACGCCGCGCGCGAGTTTCGATTCAGCGGACGCCGCGTTCTGGTGTACGGCGCACACCACAGTCTCGTCGCGGTGTCCGACTCGGCGAGCGCCGACCTGACGCGGGCGATCTCGGCGATCGACAGGGCGGACGACTCTCCCATCCATCCGCTCTTCGCGTCGCTCGCGCCGGGCCGCTCAGCGTATGCAACCATTCGCAACGGTCAGGATCTGATCCGTTCCTACGCAACGAGCGTGCGGGTCGCCGATCAGGACTTCACGATCGTCGCGCTCCAGGTCGGTCAGATCGAGCGCACCGTGCTTGGCAACTTTCTCCAGGCGGTACTGATCGCCATTCCGCTCGCGCTCGTGCTGGCCGGCGTCGGTGGATATTTCCTCGCGCGCCGCAGCTTCGCGGCGGTGATTGATATGGGCCGGAGAGCCTCCTCGATCGACTCGGAGAGCCTCGACGCGCGACTCGCTGTCCGCAACACCGGCGACGAAATGGACGAGCTCGCATCGATTTTCAACGACATGCTGGAGCGCCTTCAGCGGTCGTTCGTGCAGCAGCGACAGTTCATGGCGGACGCCGCGCACGAGCTGCGCACGCCCATCGCGAGTCTGCGCGCCGAAGCCAGCGTCGCGCTCACGCAGGCTCGCACGCCGACGGAGTATGAGGCGTCGCTGGTCCACGTGCGCGACGACGCGCGGCGGCTGAGCGCCATCGTCGACGACCTCTTTACCCTGGCGCGGCTCGATGCGGAAGAAGGAATCCTCCACCGGCAGGAGTTCTTTCTCGAGGAGCTCCTGCTGGAAAGCGTCGCGCGCGTACGACCGCTCGCGGTGGACAGCGGGATGAGCATCGCGTTCAATCCTGCCGTCGAAGCCCGGTGCAGTGG
>JALYYH010000199.1 GCA_030946665.1 Gemmatimonadota bacterium | reverse complement strand
ATTTACGCGATCGGAGATGTCGCGGGTCCGCCGATGCTCGCTCACAAAGGCCAGCGTGAAGGTGTCGTGTTCGCGGAGTTCCTCGCCGCTCAAAAGAGCGTTCACCCCGTGAATTACGGGAACATCCCGAACGCTACCTACTGTCATCCGGAAGTCGCTTCGATTGGAATGACGGAAGCCCAGGTGAAGGAAAAGAAGATCGATTACAAGGTCGGCAAGTTCATGTTTTCCAACAACGGCCGCGCCCGCACGTCTGGAGAAACCGAAGGTTTCGTCAAGATCATTCGCGACGCCAAATACGGCGAGATCCTCGGCGCGCACATCATCGGGGCGCACGCTACCGAATTGATCCACGAGCTGGCCGTTGCACGCGAGAACGAGTTCACCGTGGAAGAAGTCGATCTCGCCATCCACGCTCATCCGACGCTCTCCGAAGCAATAGCCGAGGCCGCCCTCGATTCGCTCGGAAAGATGATCCACGCGTGACTTAGGTGATTGATTGTGGCTGAGCGCGAGCTATGGACCGTACCGTTGGGACGAATGCCCTACGCGGAAGCGCTCGAGCTGCAGCGGCAAATTGCCCGCGATCGGATCTCGGGCGCGATCGCGCAGGATGTTTTGCTTCTCGTCGAGCATCCTCCCGTAGTCACGCTCGGTCGCACATCGAAGGAGAAGCACCTGATTGCGTCGCCGGCATTTCTAGAGAGCAAGGGGGTCGACCTGTTCGAGGTGGAGCGCGGGGGAGATGTGACCTTCCACGGCCCCGGACAGCTTGTCGGCTATCCGATCGTCGACCTCAAGCGTCACCGGCAGGACCTGCACTGGTACCTGCGGAAGATCGAAGAGGCGCTGATCAACGCCCTCGCCGACTACGGGATTCCCGCTACACGAAATCCGAACTTCACCGGGGTTTGGACGAGAGGTAAAAAGATCGCGTCGATCGGGGTCCACGTCCGCGACTGGGTAACCTGGCACGGCTTCGCGCTGAACGTCACGACCGACCTTTCCTATTTTGACCTCATCGTCCCGTGCGGAATCGATGGAGTCGTCATGACCTCCATCGCCCGCGAGCTGGGCATCGAAGAAGTCTCGGCGCGGGATGTGAGAGACAGGGTATCGGCCAAGTTTGCGGAGGCGTTCGACCTCACTGCGGTTGTGACGTCACATTCGGCGCTCCTCGAGTCCGTTGCGTGACGGACACCCTCAAAGTTTATCCGCCGCGAGAGCGTCTTGAAACTGCTGGCACCCCCCGCGATTTCGCTTCGGAGCTCAATCCGCAGCAGGCGGCGGCGGCGACACATGCGGACGGGCCCCTTCTCATCATTGCTGGTGCTGGAACCGGAAAGACGCGCACGCTCGTCTACCGTGTCGCGCACTTGATCGATCGCGGCATCCCCGCCGAGCGGATCCTTCTCCTCACGTTTACTCGCCGCGCCGCCCAGGAGATGCTCTCCCGCGCCGAGAGATTGGTCGGCAGCAACAGCAAGCGCGTGCATGGCGGGACGTTTCACGCCACCGCGCATCGTCTGTTACGCCGCTACGGCCCCGCCGCCGGTCTGCCCGCGGATTTCACGATCATGGACCAGGGCGACTCCGCGGATCTCATGCAGCTGTCGCGCGCTCAGCTGGGATACGCCGCCAGGGCCAAGCGATTCCCGAAGAAGGAGACTCTGCAGTACGTCTACTCCCGGCACATCAACACCGGCATCCCGGTCGATGACATCGTCCGCGACGAATACCCTCAGTTCGTCGATTACCTCGAGGATTTCACCAAAATTTACGCCGACTACATCCGGCGGAAGCAGGAAAGGAATCTTGTCGACTACGACGATCTGCTGCTTTTCTGGGCGCTTATGCTCGAGGCGTCGCCGGAGCTCTGCCAGCGAATCGGCGGGATGTACGACCACATTCTCGTCGATGAATACCAGGACACCAACGTGCTTCAGGCGCGCATCCTTCGCGGCATGTGCCGTTGCCACAGCAATATCACCGTGGTCGGAGACGATGCGCAGAGCATCTATTCGTTCCGCGGCGCCAACTTCCGGAACATCCTCGACTTTCCCAAACAGTTCGCTGGTGCAACCACGGTCACTCTGGAGCAGAACTACCGGTCCACTCAGCCGATATTGAGCGTCACCAACACCCTCATATCGCGCGCCGCCGAGAGGTTCACCAAGAATCTCTGGACGGCGCGGACGGGTGGAGAGACGCCCTGGCTGGTGGCGGCGCGCGACGAGCAGCAGCAGACGCAGTTCGTCGTAGATCGCATACTGGAGCTTCACGAGGAGGGTGCGCCGCTGCGCGAAATCGCGGTGCTGTTCCGAGCTGGATACATGTCGGCCGACCTCGAGATCGAGCTCACGAACCGCAAGATTCCATTCGAGAAGTGGGGTGGGCTCAAGTTTCTGGAAGCAGCGCACGTGAAAGACGTGCTCGCATTCCTTCGCATTCTGGAGAATCCCCGCGACGAGGTGAGCTGGTACCGGCTGCTGCTCCTCCTTCCCGGCATCGGCGACGCGACCGCCCGCGCGGCGATCGATTCGATGATCGCGGCCGCCTGGGAATCCAACGCCTTCGGGCGTTACAGTCCACCGCCAAGAGCGAAGGCGGCCCACGCTGCATTGGTTACGCTGCTCGACGGGCTGCGCTCACGCCCCGTTCAGGACGAGGCTCAGGTGGCCGCGGACATCGCCCGTGTGCGCCAACTTTACGACAACATCCTGCGCGAGCGCTACGACCGAGTAGAGCCGCGGCTCGCCGATCTTGACCAGCTGCAGACAATCGCCGCGGGTTATCCCGATCGAGCCACATTCCTTTCGGCGCTTGCACTCGAGCCTCCGCAGGCGACCCAGGATCTTCCGGGCGGCGCCCGCGAGGAGAACGACTGCCTGATTCTCAGCACCGCGCATTCCGCCAAAGGAAAGGAGTGGGACGCGGTGTTCGTGATATGGGCGGTCGACGGGTGGTTCCCTTCCGCCCGCTGTCTCAACAGCGAAGAGCAGACAGAGGAAGAGCGGCGGTTGATGTACGTCGCTCTCACTCGTGCCCGCAATTACCTGAGCGTGACCTATCCGCTCAACGCCTATTCGTCGCGCCGGGGGGCAGACTACTCGCTCGACCAGCTCTGTCGCTTCATCGACCGTGGAGTTCGCGACAACATGCAGCGGGTGGCTCTGGCCAGCGACAACACCCCAGCGAAGGAAGACACGGTTCCCAGGCAACCGGCCCTGGATTTGCGCGCTCTATTGCGCTCGCGATTCGGCGGTTAGCAGGTCCCTGACTGATCTGAACCAGTATACAAGACCTTTACAGTTGGCTTCCAACTTCGGTCTTTCCAACCGCCGGATCGCGCACTATGCTTTCGCTAACAGGGAGCTCGTATGACGCAGCTCGATCGAAGCTGGGCCCTATCCAGCCGCGCAAGCTTGTCAGCGGCCGGAATCTTTGTTATCACGGGCTGCAGCTTCGTCCATCCGCCCAATCATGAGATCCCGACCAGCGCCGGACACCTCATTAGCTCAGAGAGCATCCAGGCTTCCGGGGGCACGACCGCGTGGGATGTTCTCAAGCGAACATCCTTCATCTCCACTCAGGACGCGAAGGGCGGCGGTCCTGGCCGAATGTGGTATCGCGGTCGGGGAAGCATCCTCCTCGACGAAACTCCGCTCGTCGCGATTGACGGCGCACCGCAGTCCGACTTCCACGTTCTCGGGACACTCCTGGCGAACGCGATCGACAACATAAGAATCCTGAGCGCGAGCGAAGGAACCGTTCTCTATGGGATCGCCGCCGGCGGGGGGGCGATCCTCATTCAGACGCGCACCGAGCTCCCGCTGCCAAAGCAGTAGGTTCTCCTACGCCCATAGATGAAGAGAGGGGAGCGCTCTCGCGCTCCCCTCTCTTCATTTCATGCCGCGCCAGCTTCTTACGGCGTGGAGGTGCTGCAGTTGGCGGTCTTGAAGATCCCGTTGCTCTCTTCAAAAATTGGAACCGGTAGATTGACACCTGGTCCGTAAACGCCGCCAGGCTGCCCCGGCAGGATGTACGGGCCATTTGGGTAGACGGTGTTGAATGGGCGACCGATCTGCCTCATCAAGCGCCGCATGTCGCCAAGGCGGTGAGCCGTCGCGAACATCCAGAACCCACGCTCCGCAAACGTCAGATTCTCCCGGGCGACCTGCGTTCCCGGATCGATGAGATCGGCAAGACCCGTCGCGGTGGTGTGTGTAGCGGGATTCGTCTCGACACCACCTGCCGTCACCGGATTAGTGCAGGCGGCGGCGTTCGGCACGCACTGATTCAGGGATAGTATGCGTCTGGGATCGTTGATCTTGATCAACCAGTTTGCGATGTCGTTCTTGCGAAGGTACGCCTCCGCTTCAATCAAGCGGGCTTCGGTGCCACTGGCGACCACCGCTGGCGACTCCCGCGCGGGATATTTCTGCGTCCGGAAATTGGCTGCCCCGTTGAAGCCCGTGACGGCGGGCAGGAAAGCCGTACGGACGTCCGCACCGTTCACGAACTGGGTCCGATACGCGAGGCCAACGTTGCCGGCCGCGGCAGCGTTGCCCTCGCGGTTTGCCTCACTCCAACGGACCTGGTTGTTGACGAAGCTCCAGACGCCGTTGTTCTCGCGAGTCGTGTTGTTCGAGTGTGATACGACGTAGGAGAACGTGGTGGGAATGCTGGCGACACCGTTCGTGGCCAGGTTGATGGTAACGATCGCGGAATCGAGAAAGGGATCGGCATAGGTATTCGCCAGATCGAGGTAGGCGCGAGCCTTCCCCACTCTTGCCAACCGGATCTGATTCGCGGCGGCCGTATTCGGCTGGGGCACGGCGGCAGCAACCGCCGTGGCGCTGTCGAACCGGTTGATCGCGGTCCGAAGCATCTCGACCGTGGTCAAGCCCGGCTTACCGAGAACTGCTCCCTCTTTTGTCACCGAATCGAACGGCACTCCGGAGCAATAGATCTCGGCGAAGAGCACATAATCCATCCCCGCAAGGTTGAGGATCTCCGCCCTCTGATTATTGAAGCCGTTGACCTCACCCGGCACGAACGTCGGCGCCAGCTCCGCATACTTCGCAGCCGCCTGCTCGGCCGACTGGCGCGAGCGGGAAAGATTGCGAAATACGTTGTCGTTGTTCGAGTTGTCCGCACGTGTATACCGAGCATCGATCTCGATGCGGGTGGTGAACGTATCCGTGATGTTGAATTCGTCGCCCAGCAGGCCGCTGTAGTTCACCACGCCTTCGTTCGCACCCGATCCGCTGAAGCCAACCTGGAAGTCGGCGAGAACGCCGCCATACACGGTCGGCAGCGCGGTCTTGTCCGTGACCGAGGTGATTGGAACGATGTCCGGCCTGTTCACCGTGAGGATCTTGTCGGTGTTGCAGGCCGTGGCCGCTACCGCGCTGACCACCCCGAGGGCAGCCAGCAATCGGAATCGGTGGGAATTTGATCTACGCA
>JALYYH010000192.1 GCA_030946665.1 Gemmatimonadota bacterium | reverse complement strand
TGACGGAGCAACGAAAGACACCACATGCCGCTGCTACCTTCGGGGTCCTGACGGAGTTAGCGGGCTTTCGCCCTCCGGGACCTGGGGCACACGAAATATAACTTCGCATCCAGCTCCCGGGAGACAGGAAACTAACTGAAGACCGCCGGCTGAACTGAAAAGCCCCGCCATTTCTGGCGGGGCTTTTCCCAGGCGCACCGGAGGAGCCCGGGCCCAGTATGTAAGGAGTTACTTCTTCGGCGGATTCACCTTGACCGTGGGAACCTTGATCTTGGCCGTGTCGGTCTTCACCTGCACCGTCGGTACCTTGACCTTGGCGGTGTCCGTGCCAACTGAGATGGTCGGGGTGTGAATCGTATCCGTCTGTGTTCCAACAACAGGCTTCTCAACCTGGTACTCTCCATCGCCGGTCTTCTTGCAAGCCGAGATCGAGACGGCGGCCATCACGGCCGCGACTACTGCTAACTTGCGCACGAGACGCCCTCCAAAAAGTGTGTTTGCCGGAAGACCCGGCAACATCGCCAATAATACTCAATCCTCGAACGCCTCGCGCTGCCTCTTTCGGACGCGCCGAAGCTCATACACCTGCGCTACCTCACCCCCGATGATGAAAATGAAGGAGGCGTAGTAGACCCAGATAACCACAATCACCAATGCAGCGACCGTGCCGCTGTAAAACGACCCGGGGTTGAACGACCTCACATAGGCCGAAAAAGCGCGTTTAGCCACCTCCAGCATCACGCTGGTGAACAGCGCCGCGATAAGGGCGGTCTTCCAGCGGATCTTGCGGTGCGGCAAAAATTTGTATAAACAGAAGAACATCGTCGCGATGAAGGAGAATGCGAGGATCTGTCCCAGGTTGTACTCCACCTGTCCCATCAGCTCCTTCCGGATCCCTAGGTCAGCCAGGACGAGCACCCCGCGACTGGTTGCAATGGCCAGATAGGCACTGAGCGACGTGTAGGCGACCAGGAGGAGGCTCGATCCCAGCGTCATCTCGATGTCGAAAATCTTGCCGGCGATAATCCCGCGATCGGCATCGATGTCGAAGATTGCCGCCAGAACCGTGCGGAGCGACCCGAACAGGCGCGTCGAGAACCAGATGAACCCGATCGCGCTGTAGATGGTGAGAGAGCCGCTTCGCTTGATGATTTCGTTCAAAATGCTCGCGGCCGGTCCGGAGTCGCCCGCCGGATGCGGGGGCATGAACTTGTCGACGATCTGGAGCACTTCCGCCGACGTGGTGTCCGGCGACTGGTTGAGGAGATAGACGAGACCCGTCGCCAGGAGCAGGAAAAAAGGAACAGCGGCAAGCAGAATGTTGAATGCGATGCCGCCGGCGAGAAAAAATACGTTGTCTTCGCCACTATTGTCCCAGACTCGCTTCGCGTAGTCGCGAAGCAGCCAACCGAGCCGGGCCGGGAGCCCGCGCTCAGGCACTAGCTCTCTTTGTACGCCGCTTTTCTCTCGGCGATGCGGTGCTCGAGCTCTCCGCGCGTCTGACGCGCCGCAGCGCGTCCCGCCTCGACAGCGTTCGACACCTGCCGTTTCCTGGCGTCGACCGCTTCGAACGTCGCCTCAATGCGCTCTTCTACCGAGGCGCGCACTTCGTTGAACTTGTCCGCAACCGTCCCGCTTACATCTTCGACAAAATCCTGCGCTGCTTCCTGCGCCCGCCGCGCTCTCTTGGCGATTACCCGCCGGGTCTCTTCACCGCTCTGCGGCGCTAGCAGAAGCGCCACCCCAGCGCCGAGCGCGAGTCCAATGATGAACGATCCGACTCCCGCCTCGCGTCTTTCGACTACGACGTAGGGCCGCTCGAGATAAGGGTCGTCATCGTACCAATCACGTTCGTCCATTAATGTCCTCCGCTGTTAGCGCTTCTTGGCTTTGGAGCCTTTTGCGGGTGGCTTAGCCGATTTCGACGCTGACGCTGCCGACTCCGCCTTTAGCGGGCGGTGGGCGCCGTTACCCCTGCTCGCCGCTCCATCCCCCGAGCCATCGCTTCCGTTCAGCAGCGATGCAATCTCCGCACGCACGTCGCCCGGCGTCATTCCTACTATGGTCGCCGTGCGGGCGTAATCACCGTTGGTCGACGCAAAAGCGCGAAGGACGAGCTGACGACGCGTGTCGGCCAGCGTTGCACCGGGGGGAACAGTGATCGATGTCGTCGGATCGGCACCACGACGCAGGTGGCGAGGCATGATGTCGACAGCCTTGATCTTGTCTCCCCGGCTCATGATGACTGCGCGCTCGACAGCGTTCTTCAGCTCGCGAACGTTACCCGGCCATGTGTAGGAAAGAATCCACTCCCACGCCGCATCGTCGAAGCCGGACATCGGCTTTCCGTTCTGTTCGGCGAAGCGCACGAGGAACTCGTTGGCGAGAAGCTTGATGTCGCCGATGCGCTCGCGAAGCGGGGGCAGGAAGAGCTCCACCACGGCCAGCCGGTAATAGAGATCCTCTCGCAGATCGTTCTCAGACAGAGCCTTCTGGAGATCGCGGTTGGTTGCGGCGAGAATCCGGATGTCGACCTCGATTTCCTTCTTTCCGCCCAGGCGCCGGATGGTTCTCGACTCAATGGCGCGCAGGAGCTTGACCTGGATGTCGGGCGGCATCTCCGCTACTTCGTCGAGGAAGATAGTGCCGCCGTCGGCCATCTCGAACGCGCCGGGCTTTTCGTTCGTCGATCCGGTGAAAGCGCCCTTTTCGTGACCAAACAGCTCGTTTTCCAGAATGTCCTTCGGCAGCGCGGCGCAGTTGAGGGCGAAGAATGGTCCCTTCGCCCGCTCGCTCTTGGAGTGAATCGCGCGCGCTACCAGCTCCTTGCCGGTCCCTGACTCACCGAAAATCAGCACGCTCGCAGTGGAGGGGGCGACTGCTTCGATGATCTGATAGACCGCTCGCATCTCTTCCGATTGTCCCGTCAGCTCGCCGAAATGGGTCAGCCCCTCGAGCTTGGAGGACAGCTCGCGGTTCTTCTGCTGCACATTGAACTTTTCAAGCGCCTTGGGAATGAGCGCCTTGAGGCGATTCAGCTTGTCCGCAGTGAGAGGTTTCTCGACGTAGTCGTAGGCGCCCTCACGCATCGCTTGCACAGCGGAGTCGACAGTCGCCTGGCCGGTCACGATGATGCACTCAGTGGGAATTGCGCGAAGCTGCAGTTCCTTGAGCAGCGCCAGTCCGTCGACTTTCGGCATCTTCAGGTCGGCGAGAACGACTCCAA
>JALYYH010000161.1 GCA_030946665.1 Gemmatimonadota bacterium | reverse complement strand
CGCCAGTGGCTGCGGCGCGGCCGGTCCGGCCGATGCGGTGCACGTAGTCTTCCGGCTGCTGCGGGACATCGTAGTTGATCACGTGACTGATACCCGACACATCGAGTCCACGCTGCGCGATGTCGGTGGCGACGAGAACACGAATCTTTCCCGACTTGAAGTCCTCGAGCGCGCGGGTGCGCTCACCCTGCGATTTGTCGGCGTGCATTGCCGTCGCGGCAATTCCTTCGTCTTCGAGATGACGAACCACGCGATCGGCGCCATGCTTGGTGCGGGTGAAGATCAGAACGGAATCCATGCCTGATTGCTTCAGCAGCTCCACCAGGAGCGTACTCTTTCGCTCGCGCGGAACGGGATAGACCGCGTGGGTGACCGTGCTTGCTGCTTCCGAGCGCCGGCCGACCTGAACGACCACTGGCTTCCGCAGATAGTTGCGGGCGAGCGCTTCGACCTCCGGCGGCATCGTCGCGCTGAAGAGCAACGTCTGGCGGTACGGCGGAACCTCGCTCACGATCCGATTGAGCTGCGGAGCGAATCCCATGTCGAGCATGCGGTCCGCTTCATCGAGCACGAGGACCTCGAGGTCGTTGAACGAGACGTTTTCCCGCTCCATGTGGTCGAGCAAGCGCCCCGGAGTCGCGACGACGACATCCACCCCGCGACGAAGCGCCTTCGATTGCGGCTCGATTCCGACTCCGCCGAAGATCGGAACGACGCGGAGCTCCGTGTATTTGCCGTACTTCCGAAAGCTCTCCTCCACCTGAGCGGCGAGCTCGCGAGTGGGAGTAAGAATCAGAACACGAATGCGGTGAAGGGGTTTGCCCTCCGCGTCAGCGATCGGAGCGCTGATCAAATTGTGGATGATGGGGAGCGTGAAGCCCGCCGTCTTTCCCGTACCTGTTTGTGCGAGGCCAATGAGGTCTCGTCCAGCGAGCGCCAAAGGAATGGCTTGCTGCTGGATTGGGGTGGGGTGTGTATACCCGGCGTCGATTACCGCCTTCAGCACTTCGGGCGCGAGGTCGAGCTCCGCGAAGGAGAGCCCCGCACCGATGTTTTCTTCACTCATCTACGTGTAATATACGCAGGGCGGCGAGCCCATCGGTCTGTTCGCGTATTTCTAGGCGGATGCGACTGCCTGGACATCGGTACGGAGAAGCGCCAGCAGGGCGGCGTTGACCTCGTCGGGGGTTTCTTCGGGGATGATGTGGCCGGCGTCGGGAATCGCCCGCAGCACCAGTCGCGGCAGGATCGGCACGTAGACACCCATCCCATCGTCCGGCATCAAGTGGTCGAGGGCTCCCCACACCCCAATGGCCGGAAGGTCCAGCGGTCTCAGCGGCCGATTCTTCGCGGCCGTCCAATCATAGTTGTGTAGCAGCTCCCTCATTGCCAGCGCGTACTCGGGGAACTGAGAAGGCGCGAGAAATTCCTCGACGTCACGCTCGGTGAAAGTAGCGCGTTGCCCGTAAACCCTCTTCAGGGCGAGCTTCACGATCACCCGAGGCTTGATCAACCGGATCACCGAGGTGAGGAGCTTTGGCGTGAGTGCGCGGTAGAGCCACATCAGCGGAACACCTTTCAAGCCGACTGGCGATAATAGCCCGAGGGACTGCGCCCGCTCCGGATATCGCGAGGCGAAATGATAGATGAGCGAGCCGCCAAGCGAGTGGCCGGCGAGCGCTGGCCGGTCGAGCCCAAGCGCGTCCAGGATGTCCCTGAGGTGGTCGACGAGCGAGTCGATCGTGTAGTCCTCAGCGGCAATTGGCTTGTCCGAAAGTCCGTGCCCTTTCAGGTCGACCGCGATCGCGCGGAAGCCAGCCTCGGCCAGAGCAGGCATGTTGCGGCGGAACACGTACACGCAGCAGCCCCACCCATGGACTAGCACCACGGGCGGCGACTCCGGATCGCCGCGCTCGACCACCCTTACTTTCAGACCGGAGCGCAGTCGCGGATAGCTCACGCGATAGGCCGGATCACCGGCAGGAAACATTTCGCCGGGACTGAGATTGTCGCGGCGACGTGATTTGATCATCGGATCAAATCAATTCAATTTCCCTGCCGAGGAGCTTTCCGATGAGACCGATTCGGAATGTCACATCGGTCCACTTGGATTCCGGGCCTGATCCGTCGTCGAGTGGAAACGTCGACCACGCCCAGGGGTGCGTCGTGGTCGGCCGTTCCATGCCCTTGTGGGGATGCCACACTCCGGAGCGATCGCGATCGTCCACGAACCGCTCGTACAGCTTCATCCATCCGTCGTTGCGGCGGAGGAAGTTGAGGCGAGCCATTGTCTCGAGCCACATGAGCGCGAAAGGAACGTCGGCCTCGACCGCGTTGCGATGCGGAAGGACGTCACCCATGATGAGGTGCGGCTGCGGCACCATTTTCTTGCCGAAGAGCTGAAGGGCTTCCTGCCGTGGAAGCGGCTGAGTAATCCAGCCGTAGATGCTCTCCACCGCCGTGAAGTGCTCGTGACGGAAGATCGGCATGTGCGCGAGCATCGTCAGCGTGTAGATGGAAGGCGGCGCCGATTCGGGCGCGAGCACGTGCGTATTGCCAACGCGCATCCATGGCTTTTCGCCGAGGGGCGAGGTCAGGTACGCAACGGTTCTCTCGAGGATGCGTCGCGCGGCGCCGCGCAGCCGCGGGTCGTTTTCGTATCCGCACTGGGCGAGAGTAGCTGCCGCCGCCTCGCGAAATAATCCTCGGGTGCGACGCACCAGATCGTCGTCGCGCGTCCTGGTCCCGAGCTCGAAGGTGAAGGCAGGATCGTTGTCTTCAGCGAGCAGTCGAAACAACAGCCGACGTGCGAGCACCAGTGGAGGGGAGTCCGCACTCCAGCCGTACTCGATGAGCCGGCGAACCGCCGGAATCGTTCCGATGTTGGTGAAATCAGCGCTGTGTCGACCGGGGACAGACAGGATGGAGTTGTTCCACATCCCATCCCGGCTCTGGGTGACGGCAAGCTTTATTGCCGGCTTGTGCGAGAACGGAAGCCAGTCGACGCCGCGAGGGCCGGGATCGCTCAGGCGAGCGACGTCGGTCATGGCGCGATACCGGATCGGAGC
>JALYYH010000114.1 GCA_030946665.1 Gemmatimonadota bacterium | reverse complement strand
ACGGCTGGCAGGTTAGGGCGCTGATCCGGGATCCCGCAAGGGCCGCCATGGCGCTCGGTCAGCTCCCGGTGGAATTCAGAGTCGGTGACGCGCGCGACGCTACTACGCTCAGAAGCTCTCTCAGCGGGTGCGGAGCAGTCGTACATCTAGCCGCCATCGCCATCGAAAAAGGGGGAGACAGCTACCGGGAGTCGAACACCGCTGCCACTGAGCGGCTCATCTCTGCTGCTAGAGCCGAGAACGTTCAGCGCATCATCTTCATGTCGCAGAACGGTGCTGACAGCCGGTCCCCCTACCCGTTTCTGCACAGCAAGGGCGTGGCGCAGGACTCGGTGAAAACCAGTGGCCTCCGTTGGACGATCCTCCGGCCATCGGTGATCTTCGGCCCGGAGGACCAGTTCGTAAACGTCCTCGGCAGACTGATCCGGCTCACGCCACAGATCTTTCCACTTCCGAACGGAGGGAAGGCGCGATTTCAGCCGATCGGCGTGGACGACGTCGCGCGCGTGGTTCGACTCTCCCTCGAAAAAAAGGAGACAGTCAATCAGGTTTACGCATTGGGTGGCGCTGTTCCTCTGACGTTGCGGGAGATTACGGAGCGGATCCTCACGGCGATGGGGACGAGTAGGAAACTGATCCCTGTTCCGGTAAGAATGCTGCGGCCGGTGGTGGCGCTCGCCCAGAGAGTGTTGCCGAACCCGCCCGTGACGTCGAGCCTGCTCGATTTGTTGGCGCTCGACAACACCGTTCCGCGAAATGCACTGACAGAGACTTTTAAGATCGTTCCGATCCCGTTCGCGGCGGACGAGCTTCAGTACCTCAGGCGGATTACTGTGAGGAACGCGTTCAGATCGCTGTTCGAGCGGAGCTAGAATCAAACCTACAAAGGTAAAAGTTGGCGAACCAGCTGCCGTTGAGTCGTGATCCGACGGCGGATCTCGAGTGAACATTGAGTTTCGATAACACGTGCTCTGGATGGCGACCTGCGCTGTTGGCGGAAACGCCGAGCGGGACGACGGGCGCTAGACGTAACGCGCGATCGCCATCCCCGAAGCGGCGGCAATTCCGAATCCGACCGCAAGCGCGGTCGCCATGGCACCGCGCCGACGCACCCGATCGAGCTCCACTCCCAGCCGCTCGCGCTCGGCTCCGTCCTGGGCAGCAGAGAGCTTTGCTGAAATTCCGCCCGCGCGAACTGCCGCCGGGCGCGCGACACCCACCGACAGTACGAACGCGATGATCGCGGCCAGCGCGCTGATCGCGAATGTTCTGCCCGTCCCCGTAGCGAAGTAGCTCGGTGCGAACCCCGCCGAGCTGAGCCAGAGAAGACGAAGCCCCGACAGTATCGTCAGGCTCGCCACGATAGGAAAAACAACGAAATATCGCCGCCGCTGCAGCCCGGCCAGAACCTGTCCCATCACCGCCGGCGAGCCCGAGAGCGCAGGAATCAGGAATACACTCGTAAAGATTCCGCTCCCGAGCCAGGCAGTTCCGCTGAGAATGTGAATCAGGCGCAAGACAAGAACTTCAGCGCGCATCGAATCTCCTCCTCGAGAAGGAGTAAAGTGTAACAATCGATAGCGCGGTCGGGAAATACCCACCACAACGCGTTAGTGCAACGGCACGCGCTCCCACGCGAACAATGCACCGGTCTTTTTCCGCGGATCGATGGTGACCCGCAGATACTCGGTCCGCCCCGCGTCGCTGCCCTCGACCACAATCCGGGTCACGTTGCCGGCGATGGGGGTCGATGCATGCATACCGTGAAGGGCCGACGACCCGGAATACGGGTTGTCGACCTTGAATACGTGCGAATCGCCCTCGAGCAACAGCACGGGCTTCTCAAACTTCTGGGCCAGAGTACCGATCTGCCGGACGAGCGCATCGTAGCCGTTCAACGCCGGCTCTGCTGGATCCCACATGTCAGCCTGAAACATTAGGACGATGCCCGCGGCGTTGCTCCGCCTGGCCACGGCGAAGGTCTTCTCCAGCCAAGCTTTGTTGGCCTGGGCGCGCGAAGTTTGCTCGTGGAGCTGCGATGGGTAATTGCCCGCGTCCGTCGGGACAGTACCCCAGGCGACAAGGTCGTTGTTGCTGCCGGGGATGTTGAGCATCGCAAAGACGACCCCCGCTTTTTTCCACAGGGTGTTCTCAACGTAGGCGAAATTCGCGGGATCATTTGCTTCCGTCTGCACACGCATGCGCTTGGCGCCGAGAGTCCGACCGGGCACCGGGAAGAACAGGGAACGGACCTTCTGGAGGCGCTCCGTCGGAGTGTAGAGCCCGTTGCCCTTGCTCGCGTGGCAGTCGGTCCATTCGTTGTCACCGGGCGTGTAGGCGAGCGGATCTGCAAACCCATCGAACAACGAGCGGATGGAGGCGAAATAGGCATCGCTGCAGAGGGAGTTCTTGCCCGCCTTGATGTCACCGAGATGGGCGACGAGGCGAACCCGCGGATCGGCATTGATCTTCCCGACCAACAATGGAAAATCTGTGAGCTTTAGCGCACCGTAAGGCGTATCCCCGATCACTGCGAGTGTATAGGGATGGTCGGGGTCGCTCTCTTCCTCGCCGGAGTCGTCGCTCAGCTCGGAGAATAGCGACGAGGTGACTTGCGTTGGGGACGCGGCGGGCGCGAGCAGAGTATCGGCAGAGCCGGCACATCCCGCGAAAGCTGCGCACGCGATGAGAGAAAGAATTCCCGCGAATGGTCGCTGCATGGTTTCCTCGGTTGGGCAGAGTGAAGGGAGGGACGCCCCAATAGAGCGCCACTCTGCCACAACCGCGTGACCCTTCCGCTAGGGATATGTCACGAATGAGTCGCGTGTTGACGATGATGATTTGGACGAACCCGGCCTCTATCGCTCGGAGCTCTTGTATCCAGGCTGACGATCGCGGCCGAATGCATCACCGGCGACAGCTTCGATATGCAGCGCGCATAACCAGCGTCCATCACGACGGACCCACGTCGAAGCATCGGCCGCTTCGAGAGTGAGTGGTTTCCCTTCGACCGTGAGATCCTCTCTCACCTTGTAGGCGACGACGGCGACATCGTCCGTCAGCGCGCGCACCTGCACGTCGCCGACGAATTCGAACTCGTTGAGCGTCCAGGCCGGTGAGTTCAGCATTCCCGCGAATGCGGCGCGATCGATTGTCGCCACCCCCTGAGCGCCGGCAACCACGCATTGGTCGTCGGTCAGCTCCATTGCCGCATTCACGTCCTTGTCCCTGATCGCCTGCCAATATTGTCGTTCCCTATCGACAAGCTCTTTCTCTATCGTCGCGGTAGTCATGTCATTTCTCCCATTTTGGTTCGGTCCATCGACGCAGAACCTATGCCCCAACCGAATGCGACCGCGGCGAACGCCAGGATCGCCGCCCCGAACATCACCAATCTGAAACCAGAAACAAATGCCTGGTCGACGATGAAGGTCCTCCTCGACGCGAGTATCGTTGCGGCGAGGGTCCAGCGGTTATTCAGGAGAAATGAAGCGCCAGAACCGACGGATCCGCCGGCGGGTAGAGAAGGTCCATGTCATCGAGAGCGTCGGCAATGGTTCGGGCGACGAGCCAGTCGCGAACGTCCTTGTCGTCGGCGGGGACGATGTACCAGGGCGCCCGCTTGGAGCTGGTGTGTCTGAGCGCATCCTCGTACGCCTCGGTGTACTCATCCCAGCGCGCGCGGTCTTCCAGGTCGCCGACACGAAATTTCCAGTTTTTTGTTTCGTCGCTGAGCCGCTCCAGCAACCGCTGCCTTTGCTCGTCACGCGATACGTGCAGCATGAACTTGAGGATGACGACACCGTTCCGGCTCAGCATCTCCTCGAAGGAATTGATCTCATCGTAGCGCGCGAAGCACTCCTTCTTGGTGAGAGAGCCGTGCACCCGTGGAACCAGCACGTCTTCGTAATGCGATCGATTGAAGATCCCGATCATGCCGCGTGGCGGAACCTGTGCGTGCACCCGCCAGAGAAAATCGTGGCGTTGCTCGAGCTCTGTCGGCACTTTGAAGCTCGCGACGTTGCAGCCCTGAGGGTTCACCGCCGTGAAGACCTTGCGGATCGTGCCGTCCTTCCCCGAGGCATCTCGACCCTGCAACACGATCAGCAGTGCGTATCGGCCATCCGCATAAAGAACCCGCTGCAGCTCGGAAATCCGCTTGACCTGTTTTTTGGTTGCACGCTCCAGCGCCTTGTCGCTCTTGATCGGGCCACTAGCCGTTGCGTGCTCGTCGTCGAGCTTGACCGAACGTTTTGGATTGACGGGCTTGAGCTTCACTTCGGCGGCTACCCGCCGCTGACGGCGGCGAGCACAAATATGGTGGCTCCGTTGGGGACGGGCGTGGTGAGACCGTCGAGAAATCGAACGTTCTCACCATTGACGAAGAGATTGACGTGACGCCTCACGTCCCCGCGCTCGTCCATGATCCTGTCCAGCGCTCCGGGGGATTTTCGGCCGAGCGCGGCCAGCGCGTCACCGACCGTGTTGCACGGCTCATCGAGTACCAGCGACGGATTATTGTTGGTATACGAGCAGAAGACGTTGGGCAGCTCGACGGTTATCAATGCGCCCCCGCGCGCCCGGTTTTCACGCACACGATCGGCGGCAGAGCGTCGGCAATCTCGGTCCACGTCCCGCCTTCGTCGCGAGACCCGTACAGCTTCCCACTCCTCGTTCCGAAATAGATCCCGGCCGAGTCGAACGAATCCGCGGCAAGCGCATCCCGCAGGACGTTTTCGTATGCACCGCTTTGCGGGAGTCCCTTTGTGAGGGGCTCCCAGCTCGCGCCACCATTTCTCGTTCGGTAAACCCGCAGCTTCGCTTCCGGAGTAGCGCGAAACATGTCCGCCTCGATCGGCACTATGTACACCGTGTCGGGGTCATGAGGATGCATCTGCATCGCGAACCCGAAGTCCGATGGAACGCCATTGGCGATGTCCGTCCAGTTGTCCCCCCAGTCGTCGCTGCGGTACAAACCCCAGTGGTTCTGCAGAAAGAGTCGCCCTGGACGACCCGGATGGTGCACGACCTTGTGCACGCATTGTCCGAACTCCGGGTACCTGTGCTCCTCCGGCATGAACTGGGCACGGACCCCTGCGTTTCTCGCGCGCCAGCTCTTGCCGCCATCGTCCGAGCGATAAACCCCACCAGTCGACATGGCGACCAACATGCGGCGCGGATCGTCAGGATCAAGGACGATGGTGTGCAGACAGAGCCCACCGCCGCCAGGTTGCCATTTCGGTTGATGCTCGTGGTTGAGCAATCCCTGATTCGGCTGCCACGTCTCGCCGCCATCGCGCGACTCGAACAGAGCTGATGGCTCGACTCCGCAGTAGAAAACGTTCGGCTCGCTGGGTCGGCCGGCCGCGATCTGCCAGATCTGGGCAAGCGCCCGTCCTGAGTCAGCCGGGAAGCGAACGGTCTGAGGTCCCGGCTCGCTCCATGTCACGCCGTAATCGTAGCTCGTTCGGAGCGTTGGCCCCCAATGCATGCTGTTGGTCGCCGCGAAAGTTCGGGGGCGACCACCACGCCCGTCGTGGAGGAGAGCGTACACTGCCTCTCCGCGGAAATGCGGGCCTTCGACCTTCCATTTCTTACGGGATTTGTCCGACCGGAGGACGAACGCGCCCTTCATCGTTCCTACGAGGAGAAGCGCCTCCTGCGCGGCGCCGCTTCCAGTCTTACGTGCCGCCTTCGTAGCCATTCCTTTCGCCATGTCGTCTCCGAAACCGATCCCATTGCCAAGATGCTCCCGGGCCACGCCGGAAGGAAGTCCGCCAAACGGTCAGATCTCCCAGTTCGACAACACGATCCCGCCTCCCGCCGGACGCGACTCTGGGTATTCGTGCACTGACATTCTCAGGTCGGTCCACCGCACCCTCGCTCCGCGTGCCATTAGCCGCCGGAAGATATCGCTGTACACCCCCTGCACCCGGACGGCAACTCGCCTCCCCCCCTTTGCGCGGGCGTGCGCGCAAAGCTGCGTCACGAGGTGATCGAAGTCCGCTTCGCTCCGCGCGACCAACTTAAGTACACGCATCTCCTCAGTCGCGCGCCCCTCGACCAGCGGCACCGAGTGATAGATCGCGAAAGAAACGATTTCGTTCCCCTTGCGCACGAACACGGTGTCGCCAAGCTCGTGATGAGCGGTGAGAACGATTTCGCGGCCGTAGTGGTATCCCGGAATCAGCTGCTGCAGCAGCTGCCGGCACTGTCGCAGCGCCAGCTCGCGCTCGTGCGGATTGAGAGTCGAAATGAGAGTCGACTGGATTCCGCTTCTCGCCGCATCGAGGGTCACCGTCACCGTCAGATGCCCGGGCGTAAAGCCGAGGGACGAGTAGAAGCCGACGTTGTCCATCGTGCGAGGCATTGTTTCGAGGCCAATCACCGTTGCCCCGCGCTGTTTCAGCCACTCCACGCCGGTGTTCACGATGATCTTGCCGATTCCCTGCCCCTGATAGTCGGGGTGCACGGCAAGTGGGCCCATCCAACCTTCGACACCCGAGCGATGTATCATGTTGAAAGCCGCGATTCCATCGCGCGCGTTCCGCCAGATCATGGCGCCTTCCTCGGCGTCGGTGATGGCGAACTTCCACACCGCTGGATTGAGGTGGGGCACTCTCACGCCCACCATCCCGTCCTTCCGATAGCGCTCGGTGAAGGCCTCGCTGAAGACAGAGTTGAGCGACGGAATTTCCCGGAGGCTGACGCGCTCGGGCGTTTCCGAAACCCAGGCATGCCTCCAGTTGCGCGCGAACGCCATCAAGCTCCCGCTCCTGCGCCAGCTTCCGCGCTTTCGACCAGCCCATCTTCCGGCCGACGCCGCACCCGGGGGGTCGATTCCGGTGCCAGTGGCGGCAAGGATTCAGTGTCGCCCGCCATATCGTTTTCGCTCTGTGTCACCACTGAGCATCCCCGATCCGCATCGTAGCTCACCGTGATCACCCGGTCCAGCCCTTCGCGGACCGGCTCGATGTGCGTGATGAGAATCACCTGCTCGAAACGATCCTGCAGCCCGCGCAACAGCTCGACTACGTTCAAGCGCCGAGCCTCATCGAGGGACCCGAAGACCTCGTCGAGAATCAGCAGTGAAAAAGCCTGGCCCGCGCGCTCGGCGATCATCTGCGAGATCGCCAGACGGAGCACGAGATTCGCCAGATCCTCCTCTCCGCCCGACAGCACCGGCTTCGGAACCCCGTCCTCCGATATCACGATGTTGTATTGATCGTCCAGCTCGAGCTCCGCATAACGCGCATCGGTGAGCTCGCTCAGAAATGCGCTCGCCAGCTCCGACAGCTCCGGGCGCAGCTGGAAATTGAGATCGGTGCGCAAATCTGAAAAGGCGCGGTCGAGCTCATCGTGCATCCTGCGATCATCCTGCAGAACATCCAGTTCGGCGACTTTCTTCTTCAAATCCTCTGCCGCATCCTGCGCCGCGGCGAGAGCAACAGTCGCGCTCGATACCTGTTCCTGAGCGCGAGCTGCCGCCACCCTGGACTCTTGTAGCTCCCCACGCACGCGATCAAACTCTCTCTTCAGCTCGTTGAAATCCTTCTCGGTAAAGGAAATCTGGGCGCGCCGGGTCCGCAGAGTCCCGAGCGTGGACTGCACCCGCATGATCTCCTGCGCGATGCGCGTCTGCTCCAGCCTGAGCTGCGGCTCCCGATCGAGCATCGCCTGAAATCTCCCCGCGTCCGCCTCCAAGGGAGTCAGACGATCGACATCGGCGATCACCTCGGAATGGCGAGCCGGATCGTAGCCGGGCGGGATTCGCGAGAGGTCGCGCTTCATTTGCACCTGGCGTTGCTGTTTCGCCGCGATCTCGCGCACGATGGTGCCGAGCTCCTGAACGGCGAGCTGCACCTTCGCGAGCCTTCGCTCGAGCGTTCCCACTTCCTGCATCAGCGCCCGACGCCTCTCATCCAGCGCCCGCACGTCGTCCGGCATCTGCTCGAGCTGTTCGACGCGCGCTTTGTAGTAGTTGCCGTCGACGTTCACCGTATCAATCAGCTCGTTCAGGTGCTCGACCACGGTATGCAGACTTCCTCCGAGGGGGCGGCTGCACGTGGGACACTCTCCATCCTCTCCGAGCG
>JALYYH010000087.1 GCA_030946665.1 Gemmatimonadota bacterium | reverse complement strand
CCAACTGCTGCGTCGAATCGACGATGCGAACCGGCTACGAGAAGGGCTACAACGTCATCACGCTAAAGGACTGCACTGCGACCCTGAGTGAGGAAGAGCAGCGGGCGGCCGTGGACAAGAATTATCCCATGTTCTCTCGACCGATGGACCACAACGAATTCATCGCGGAGCTGGGCGGCAAGGAAACCGCTGCAGGGGCGAGGACGGGACGCGGCTACACCACTGACGACGGCCGACCCTCGATGGAGGTGCCCGCGTGAATCGGAAGTAAGACAACGAACCTGAATCCGCTGGGGCCAGTCGCCTCCAGGGTCACGGATATACGCCTCGTTCTACTGGGTTTTCGGGGCGCCGAGACGGGGTGGCTGCTGCTCCGATTGCAGCCGCGCGGAGAACCTCTGCGCCTCCGAGATCCGCTCTACTTCCAGCGCGATCGAGTCTACCGCCGTTTCGATGCGCCCCAGCCGTTCATTGATTGCGCTCAGCTCCCGCGGCGGTACCGGTCGGGGCTCGAGCCAGCGAGTGATAAGACGAATCACCGGAAAACCCAGAACCATTATCACGAGCCCTGGAACGGCCCAGGAAAAGACTTCGTGAACGATAAGATTCACATCTGGTTGCATTTGCGTCCTTGTACGAGCCGGTAAGGGGTGTCTCCACTACGCTGGCGGCGCTTTCAGGTTTCGCGACGTATCCTCACGGCAGACGAATTGCACCTTGCGGTGCAGGTTGAATCTAGCGGCAACCCCCGGAGGCTTCACGTGAAACGCTCTGTTTTTTGGGTCACAATGTTGGTGTTCTGTGCGGGCTGCGAGACGAGCGCCAACCCGCTCGACGCGATTCTGGGCGGCGGTACCACGCTTACGGCGGCGCAAGCGACCGGAAATTGGTCGTTCACCGTGCAGCAGACGCTTACTCTCCCGTGCTCCAATACGCCCTTGGCGAACGGTACGTTGATCACGTCTCGTCTGGATGTGTTGAGCGACGGCACAGTCGGCGCGGCGAGCTTCTGGCAGGACCCGATCGCCGGTGGTTCTCGCCCACTGAGCGGATTCTTTCTCCTGACCTACGGTACCATCGATCTTCACCTTGCCGCGCCCACCGTCAGAAGCAATGCTCAGATGGAGCTACAGGGAAGGATAACGGCGGCGGGGGCGCTTACCGGGACGTTGAGGGATCCGGAACCGGGATTCTTTCAGGTGTTTGGAAGCGGTGGATGCCAGTACACCGTGACCGGAAACAAGACGAGCTGAATCGCCGGTGAGCACATCGGATCCGAAAGACATAGTCTATGTTAATGGCGGCTTTCTCCCGCGCGGGGAAGCTCGCGTTTCGGTCGAAGATCGCGGGTTCGTCTTTGGAGATGGAGTCTACGAAGTCCTGCGGGCGATCAACGGCAGGCTCTTCGCGACGCGCTTTCACAATGAGCGGCTTGCGCGCAGCCTCGACGGGGTGAGAATAACGCTCAAAGGGTCAGACACCGCCGCGAGCTTCGTGGAGATAGGCAGACAGCTACTTCGTGAGAATGATCTGACTCGCGGAGAGGCCACACTCTATATCCAGGTTACTCGGGGCGCGACAACACGCGCGCACTATTTTCCACCGCCCGACATCACCCCGACGGTCTACATCTCCGTTGCTCGATTCACGCCATATGCGGAGCTCGCCGCAGATGGGGCCCCGGCAATCTCACATGCGGATCTGCGCTGGGGACGTTGCGACCTGAAGACGCTGAACCTGCTGCCAAACGTTCTCGCCTCCCAGACAGCAAAGGAGCGCGGAGCATTCGAAGCGATGCTCATTCGCGACGGCGTCGTGACCGAGGGCGCCAAGACGAACTTCTTCGGCGTCATCAACGGCTCGCTGCGAACGCACCCGTGCGATGCCCATATCCTTCCCGGGATCACTCGGTCCGTTCTGCGCGACCTCGCGCGCGACCTGTCAATCGAGATCGACGAGACTCCCATCTCGGTAGCGGAAATTCCGAAATTGACGGAGCTCTTCCTCACCGGCACTACGACCGACGTCATGCCGGTGGTGAAGCTCGACGATAAGCCTGTTGGCAGCGGCAAACCCGGCGAGCTGACGCGTCGGTTGCAGACAGTGCTCGCCGAGAGTCTTGCATCCGGTGGAGATTGAGCTCAGCGAATCTCCGCGCGGATCCCGGGAACGATGCGCGAGCAGGAATTGATTCGAGTACCTTCAGCCGCTAACTTTCGCTCCGTAACGCGCCAGTAGCTCAGTTGGATAGAGCAACAGCCTTCTAAGCTGTGGGTCGGGGGTTCGATTCCCTCCTGGCGCGCCAAGCGACTGCACGCGCCGTT
>JALYYH010000065.1 GCA_030946665.1 Gemmatimonadota bacterium | reverse complement strand
GGCACATCGATGTGGATCGATCCGGAGCGGCAGATGTTCGTGATCCTGCTCACGAATCGGGTTCACGCCGCCCGCGCGCTCCGCCCGGCCAAGGTGATCTCCGACGTGCGCGCGGATCTCTCCGACGCGGCGGTTCTGTCGGTCCTCGATGGACCCGAGCTCGCTTCACGTTCCGGGAAGTTCCGCGCTGACCGTGAAGTTGGCTGGAATCCTCCACCACCGCGTGCGTCGAGACGCCGTCACGGGTCGTCGAGACATCACACCATTGCCAGCGCGTCGAAGAGCCGCTCCAGCTCCGCGAAGAAGAGCAGTTCGAGCAAGAAGAAGAAGGCCTCGAAGAAACGGTAGGGATTGGGGGAAAGAAGCTATTTCAGCGGACGCCAATTGGCGTCCGCTCTTGTTTTGGTGAGTACGAGCAGGTGATTATTCATTGCGTGAACGCGGGATCAACTATGAGCGAAGACAACGGAGCCACTCCGGGGATCACCACTAGTGGCACTGAGCCGACCGCGACAAGCGGAGTGGTGAGCGAAGACCAGGTCAAGCTCGCGCTGAGGCGCGTCAAGGACCCCGATCTCCAGCTCAACATCATCGACCTGGGCCTGGTTTACGGCATAGCGGTCGATGGGGCGACGGTCAAAGTCGACATGACCCTGACTTCACCTGCATGCCCTTCCGGTCCGGAGCTGATGACCAACGCCGAGAACGAGGTCAGGACCCTGCCGGGCGTGGAGAAGGTGGAGGTGAATCTCGTCTGGATGCCCTTCTGGACGCCCGAGAAAATGGAGCCTCGCGTGAGGGCGTACCTGGGCTTCTAGTGACAGGAAGGCCACCCGCTAGCAGATTCTGCGCGTGCGCCGCCCTCATCGATCTGTAGTCCTCGCTCTGCTCGCGCTCGTCCTGGCTGCGTGCACGGCGAATCCCACTCCCAATCCCAAGGTCTCGTCCGCTCGACGTGCCGCCACCGAGAGCGGCGGCGCCGGCTGTCTGGACACTTTGCGCGCGACAGACTCGGTTGTGACCATCGTCAAGATGAGCGTCGCACCGCAGGACCCCAAGACGAAGTTGCCACCGGATTTCGAGAGCCTTTTCGCTGAAGCGTTTCGCCCGAGCTTCAGAGCTCCGTCAAGGCTACCTCTGAGCGTCGTCTCTGGGACGGAGCCGTGCGATTCTCTCGGTTCGCGTTGCGCCGGAGGCGTTCTCAACATCGGTGCAGTCGCTTACGTGACCGCCCACCGGGACGGAAAACTTTCCGATGCAGTTGTAGTCGATGTGGCGCTCACCAGGAATCTCGCCAACACCGTGCGGTCAGCGCTCGAGAGCACGTCGCGGAACCAGGCAGTGCCGTGGATGGGCCACGCCGATTCGATTCCCCTCGTGGTCACGTTTTCCGCCGAAGAAAGCCCGGACAGCGTACCCGCATCGCGGCGCGTTTTCAGGGCGCAGGTCCCGCGCTACGACATGCCTTTCAGCTACGCGGCGATGCCTCTCGCCGGAGTCGATGCGCATTACCCCGCCAAGGCCCAGCTCGCAGGAGTGGAGGACAGCGTGACACTCGCCTTTACCGTCGAGGCCGACGGCACGATCGCGCCCGAATCGATCGAGCTGGTGAGCGCTAGGTACGGCGATTTCGTGACATCGGTAGTCGATGCCTTAGGGAATACCCGTTACCACCCTGCACATCTGGGAGATTGCGCTGTGGCAACGAGAATGAAGCAGCGATTCGTGTTCAGAGCGCCGCAATAAACCCTGCACCCATCTCCTCGATCTGCCAGCGCCGCAGATCGGGGACTGACGCGAGCTCCTCGATACTCTTCGCTCCACTGCGCGCGACATTTTCCAGTCGCTCGCGCGAGCATAGCACTCCGGGATCCAGCTCGAGGCGCGTCGCCGTTGCGTCGCGAACGGCTTTGAGCCGGGAGACGCGATCGTCGAAGTCACGATCCTTGTTCCATCGCTGACCGCGCGGGAACTTCGGAAGCTCGGCCTCCGGTGCCTCGACCCCGCGTCTCACTGACGCGACAATCTCGGCGCCTGCTCGATCGATCATCCCTTTCGGCATTCCCTTGATCGCGCTCAGCTCCGACACACTCTTTGGGGCGCGCCGGGCCAGCTCGAACAGGACTTCGTTTCCCATCACCCGGAACGTGGCGCGATCGAGCTGCGCCGCAATAGTGTCGCGCCAGTTGGCGACTTCCCGGAGCACCGCCAGCTCTCGCCGTGACAGGTCGCGCGCGCCTTTCAATCTCAGAAAACCTTCCATGCTCTCTTCGGCTTCCCACCGAGTGCCCTCGATGCGCGCGAACTCCTCCTCGGCCCAATGCAACCTGCCGCGGCGAACGAGCTCCCCTTTCAAGTGATCTTTGAGCTGCAAAAGGTATCTCGTGTCCTGCGCGGCGTACTCGAGCATGTCGGAGGTGAGGGGGCGCATCGACCAGTCGGCGCGCTGGTGCTTCTTGTCCAGTTTGACGTCGAAGTATTGCAGGAGCAAAGCGGCGAGCCCGAACGACTTGATCCCGAGCAACTGCGAAGCGATGCGGGTGTCGAAGATGTTGGTGACGTGCCACCGGTAATCCTGGTGGAGGAGGCGCAGGTCGTAGTCGGCGTCGTGAAACACCACTTCGACTGATTTGGTCTCCAGCAGTTGCGCGAGGCCCGCCGGCGATCCGATTGGAAGCGGATCGATGATCGCGCTTCGATCGCGCGTGGAAAGCTGGAGGAGATAGATGCGGTCGAGAAAACGGTGGAAGCTCGCGCCCTCTGTATCGAGAGCGAGCTCCTTCACATTCGATATTTCATTGAGGAAGCGGTCTACCTGTTCCGGCTTGTCGAGGTAGATGGCGCCGTCCGAGTGGGCTGGAGGCATCACCGAAATCTAGTGCCTGAATGGTGTCGCGCTCCGAGCGGGTTAACTTTGGTGATCGGCGACTTTCCCCTTTCCATAAGCTGATGGCGGAAGATTTCAAGGTTCATGTCTACCCGAGCGACTGCGACTCGGTGGGCCACGTGAATCACGCGCACATGTTGGTTCTGCTCGAGCGCGCACGATGGTCGGCGCTCGAGCGACACATGTCGTATGAGGAGTACATGCGAACGAGCCTGTGGGCGGTCGTGCGCAAAGTCGAAGCGTCCTACCAGGCACAAACACTCCCTGGAGACGACCTGAACATTCGAACAGGCCTGGTGTCTGTCGGCAACACCAGCTTCATCGTCCGGCAGATCGTCCGCAACCAGCGCGAGATCGTGGTCTGCGACGCATCGATCGTCTACGTCACCGTCTCGGCGGACGGAAAGCCGATACCGGTCCCCGACCAATGGCGGACGCTTTTTCCGCCATGGGAAGACAGCGATGCGGGCGCACCGCGAGATCGCAAATGATCGGATCTCGCGCTAAAGATCCCGGCATCGCGTGAGCAATCCCACTTCCGCACCCGAGAGAGTCAGCGCCGCCGAACAGTCACTTGGCGCGCAGATAGGCGGAGTCCTGTTCCGCCACCGCGGTTGGCTCCCGCTCCTGTTTCTGGGCATCCCGCTCGTGATGCCGGGTGCAACTTCTCCGTTTCGCTGGGAAATCGGGCTGGTGCTGATCGTGGTCGGTGAGGCGATCCGTCTCGCCGGCGTCGCTGCGGCAGGGACCGTCACTCGACGCCGTTCTCGCGGGGTGCAGCGGTTGGTCACATACGGGATCTTTTCCTGGGCAAGAAATCCGCTCTACATCGGCAACTTTCTGATCTGGATGGGCTTCGTCACCATCTCGGGCGTGCTCTGGTTTCTCCCGATCGCGGTACTGCTGTTCGCTCTCGAATACGAGCTGATCGTACGCTACGAGGAAGGAGTTCTGGAGTCGATCTTCGGATGGGAGTATCTGGACTACAAGAACGAGACGCCCCGCTGGATCCCCCGTCCGCCGCGCGGTGAACAGCCGGTCGGCGAATACCACTGGGGCGAAGCGTTCAAGAGCGAGATCAGCACATTTCTGCAGTACGCTGTGCTGATACTCGCGTTCCGGATAAAGAGTCAGGTGCTCGCGGGGAGCGCGCAGGTCGGAGCGATAGGCTTCTTTAAGCGGTTCTAGACTGGGAAGTGAGCTGGCAGCCGGCGACTATGCTACTGACCGCTCGCACCCGTTCCCGTTGCAGTTGTCATTCAGCTTTACTTCCCGCCGCTCTGCATTCCACGCATACCGCCTTTTCGCTGGAAAAACGCGCCTTCACCTTGTCCAGGAATGAGCCGTACAAGTGCGCGTCGCAAAGGGCTCGCTTGCACGAAGCGCATACCCCACCTTTGCCCGCCCCGAAAAAAACTCCGCACTTGTCGCACTGCCATTTGAAGGCAGACGGGCGGAAAATCGGCACTTACACGATCGCCAGAGTTTGCGAGCCGCTCCACGACCCGCCGGGCTTCAGCTCCACCGGCGCCCCCACCTGCGCCGCTTCCACGCATATCATCCTCAGGTAGTCATCGGTATCCAACCCAATGAACCCCGTGACCTTCTCGGCCCACGGATTCCAGACGACGGCGTCCTTGAAGCCCGCTGCGCGCACCTCGATCCGGCGATCGTTGCCGCGGTCCTCGAGCTCGACCTTCTTGGGCGCCTTCAGATAAACGCGATCCGTCTCGTCTGAAATCACGAGCTTCTTCGCCTCGTCCTTCGTCTCGTTTCCGCCCTGCGTCTTGTCGAGGTACCACTTGCCAGTGAATCCCTTGAGCGCCGACTCGCGGATGTCGGCCACCGCGATGTAGGTGTGCAGCGCCGATGTGAAGCCGTAGACCTCGTCTCCGGTGTTGAAGACATCGAGCTTCACCTGTAGCGACTTCTCGTCAATGGTGGCGGTGAGCTCGGTGCGGAAGTGATACGGCCACAGGTCCCGGGTGCGGTGATCGTCGACGAGCACGAGCTTCACCGATGATGGATCGTCCGATGCCTCGGAATTTTCCGTGAGCTGCCATTCGGCTTTGCGTGCGAAGCCGTGCTGGGGCAGCGGACCCGTGTTGGCGAACTGCGGAAAGACAACGGGAATTCCTCCGCGAATCGGATCGCCCGGCGCGAACGTAGCCGTCTTCCCCATGAACAGCACTTCCTTGCCACCCGCTGGAATCCAGGACGTGACGTGAGCGCCATTCAAATAGACATCCGCGGAACTACCCGAAGGGTGCGATAGCAGCACCGTTGCCATGCCGTTCTTTCCTGGAACGATGGGAGGGGTCATGGGATCAGATATTGATGGACGAGCAGCGGATTTCGCCAGTCGCTCGCATTAGAATGGCTACCGGTTCGGCCGTCCCGGAGGGTTATCGCTCTTGAACACTTCGCGATTGATCTGGACGTACTCCTTCAGATTCGCCGGCACGTCCTCTTCGGGAAAGATCGCCGTAACCGGGCACTCG